>PLBX01000068.1 GCA_003135495.1 Acidobacteriaceae bacterium
GTGATTCAACAACCTGAACTCGTCCTGGAATCGGGCGGACATATGCGGTCATTCATGGGCAGGGCATATATTCCGGCATTGCTTCCGGCAGGCGTGAGCGCGGAGACAATTCAATGATGGAGACCACGGGGAAGATGCGGACAAAGGGACTAAGCAAAGTTCTGGCAGTGGTCACGAGCCTTGGCTTGGCATTCGCCGTTGGGTGTGGAGGAAGCAGTGCTTCGCACACAAACACTGTGGTCACCGCGGGTGCTAACGTTCAGCCGATTACAGTAAATGCCGGACCGGCTGGAAACTATGCCAATGGTGCATTTACCAGCGTGACCGTTTGCGCTCCCGGCACCACCACCTGCCAGACAATCGATGGAGTGTTGGTAGACACCGGGTCTTCGGGATTGCGACTTTTGTCGTCGGCTTTAACTGGTGTGACGTTGACCCAGCAAAAGTCCGTGAACGGCAATCCTGTGGTTGAGTGCCTACCCTTCGTTAGTGGATACACCTGGGGACCGGTTCAGAGTGGTGACGTCCAGATGGCAGGAGAGAAGGCCAGTTCCGTGCCGATCCAGGTGATAAGCGCTACGGATTACACGGTTCCGACCGCCTGCTCGAATCAAGGAACCGCGGAAGAAACTCTCGCCGATCTTGGGGCCAACGGCATTCTCGGCGTTGGGCTATGGGCGCAGGACTGCGGCCAAGCTTGCGTAACTACGGGAACGACGAATCCAAATCTTTACTTTGAGTGCCCGGCGTCGGGTTGCGTCGTGGTCGCAGAAACATTGTCGCAGCAAGTGCCTAATCCTGTCGGTCTCTTCGCGTCCGACAACAACGGCGTCATCATTCAACTGCCTGCCGCCAACAGCCCTGAAGCAACGTTGAGCGGATCGCTTGTCTTTGGAATTGGAACCCAATCGAATAATGCGCTCGGTTCGGCGACGAAATATGCCAACGACACCTTCGGAAATTTTGTCACGACTTACAAAGGCCAGACTTATAGTTCAAGTTTTCTTGATAGCGGCTCGAATGGCATATTCTTTCTCACGGCTGCGATTGCTGCAATTCCGGATTGCACCGACGCTAACTATTTCTATTGTCCAACCTCAACTTTAAATCTTTCGGCGGTCAATCAGGGCGCGGGTGGAGTTGGAAGCGGCACAGTGAATTTCAGCGTGGCCAATGCCGATAGCGNNTCCGGCTTCGATTGGGGCTTGCCGTTTTTCTACGGTCGCGACGTGTACACGGCACTTGAAGGCAAGAACACTCCGTTAGGCGTAGGACCGTACTGGGCGTACTAGTCAGCCCTTTAATTTAAATTGATCGAACTCGGGTGCCCCACTTCTCGGGTTTGAGAAGTGGGCTTTTCGGCCGTGGACGGCGTGGGCTTTTTACGCAGCATCGGGAAGGCCCACTTCTCGAAATGCGCGAGAAGTGGGGCACCCCCCAGATCGGGACCGCTTGCCCCAAGTGTTTCACGTGAAACATTGTACATGTCATACAGACATACAATACTGTACGTACATAACGGAACGTCAATGCTAGCAACAGTATCGCGTCCCACCCTTGCAAAAAGCGCAAGGATGGGGCACCCTCGTTCCGTTATGGAACAGGAGGAAATCGACGACAGCAAGGATGGACCACCCGCCCAATAAAAAACTTAGCCCTCGCAGACCTGTGATAGCAGCCCTTGACACCCCGTCGCGGGCAGTCAAGTATGAGACATGAAGCATTTGATTGCGCTGGCACTCGTCTTTACTGCTCTGACATTTGCTGCTGATACGCCGCCTGACGCTGACGTAACAAGAGCGGTCAAAGACGCCAAGATACTTCGGAGTGAGATGCGGAACCCTGAAAGTTTCGTTATAGAGCGGGTGTTCACTCCAGTCGGTGACAAGACGGGCGGGCTTTGCTTCGATTATCGCTCGCAGAATGGCTATGGTGGCATGAGTCAAGGCACCGCCCTATTCGGCAAAGGCCACTCTGTGACGCTTCCGTCCTCAGGAGATGCGCCCGTCATAACGTTCACAACTGACGACCCTTACCTTCCACAGCGAAGCCATGATGTCTGCGAGGGTGTGAACGTCATGCGGGATTTGACCCCTGAAACGATGGCGGTATTGGAAGCTGAAAAAGCAGAGAGCAAAAGAGTGAAGACGCCAGTTCCGCAGAGCAAATAAAAGTTGAGATTTGCCGTTTGCTGGAAGGGTGGGCCAGCCCCCTGGGTTTAGGGAGAAAAAGATGACTCTCTTTAAAACAAAAGAGAAGAGCACGAGGTATCGCGCGCCAGTGTCTCAGTTGTGGGCTGCTTCTAACGGGGACCTTGAGAAGTGGGCGACTGACCCGGACTGTATCGACAAGGAGGAGTGCGGCGCGTATCTAACGAAACGCCTCGCCGAGCTAGCAAGGCTTCAGGCCGAGCGGGAAGATGCCAGAGCGAGGAAGCGAGCGGAGCTCCAGGACAACCCGTTCGACCCGCGCACCGAAGTCTCCGCAGACGCCGCATTCACCGCTAGTAGGATCGTCAAGCATCTGTGGATAATCTTCGTGTTGCTGCCGGTCGTGCTGGCTGTGCTGTGGGCTGTGATGAAATAGTGGGTTCGCGTCCCTTCTACGCGTTGCTAGCGTCCACGAAGCAACCCAGCTCGTGTGGTGTCATGATTCGGATTTTCGAGCTGAGTCTCAGCTGGTTTTGGAATGCGTTCCTGAAAGCTCTCTCCTTGGTAAGAAAAACATGCAGGTCGCTCAGCTCGGCGGTCCACAAGTGATAGCAGTCTGAAGAGTGGTGTCCTCCGGTGGCCTTATCCAGATCCCTGAATCGCGGGTCGGTGATGGTCGCTAGGAAGCTCGCCTTCTCCTCCCTGAACCAGTCCCGTGTGAAGGACCCTCCAATCACGATTGACCGGCTGTAACGCATCTTGCAGCGGTGGAACGTAACGTCTCTAAATGGGTTGGACTCTGGATCGAGCGAGTGCATTCGACGAAGACCCCAAGTCTCGAACTCGATCTCCTGGCTGGAATAGCACGTCAGCTTGCCGGTCTTTGCAAGGTTAACAACGCGGCTGAGGTCTTCCAGATCCCGTGCGGTATCTTCACGTGTGCGTCCACGATAGGTCCTCGGAACCTCTTGCGCGACTCCAATGGTGATCGGATGACCGCCCCAGTTGACCGTGGTCGGGACCAACACGCTTTGATTCGGGAACGCTTCGTGTCGGATCATCGCGTCACAGAGAACGCGAACAGGATCTCGACCGGAGTCCATAGCTCCTCGATTATACGTCGGTTGTTGGTTACCTTTGGTGACTCTTGGGCCATTCCGCGGCGGGTGGCCCATCCTTCCGCGGCGGTCTTGTCGATTCCCACAACGGAACGAGGGTGCCCCATCCTTGCGCTTTTTGCAAGGGTGGCCGCGATGCTGCCGCCAGCATGAGTTCGTCACGCCCCGAGACAAATCGCGTCAACTGCGTCCTCCGGCTCAGCGCATTACAATAAACCCCATGCCCGACGAACTCCTGCGTTATCGCTCCGAATTTCCTATCCTCGAGCGGACCAATTACATGATCTCCAATTCGCTGGGAGCGATGCCGCGCGCCGTATATGACGCGCTGCATGCTTATGCCGACGTGTGGGCAACGCGTGGAGTTCGGGCATGGGAAGAACGCTGGTGGATGCTTGCGGCCGAGGTGGGCAATGAAATTGGAACGCTGATGAACGCGCCCAAGGACTCCGTCTCTCTGCATCAGAACGTTACGACGTGCCAGGCGGTTGTCGCATCGTGCTTCGACTTTACCGGTGAGCGCAACAAGGTCGTCTATAGCGACATGAATTTTCCGTCCGTCATGTACTTCTGGGAAGCGCAGCGGCATTACGGCGCGCAGGTCGACATGGTGAAGACAGACGATGGCATCTCCGTTCCTCTGGAGCGGCTGCTGGACGCGATCGACGAGCGGACTCTGATTGTTCCAATCTCGCACGTTATTTTTCGCAGCTCTTACATGAACGACGCAAAAGCTATCATCGACAAAGCGCACAAGGTGGGAGCTCATGTCGTCCTCGACACTTTCCAGTCTCTGGGCACGGTCCCGGTTGACGTGCAGGCTTTGAA
>PLBX01000367.1:0-922 GCA_003135495.1 Acidobacteriaceae bacterium
GAATCACCTTGTATTCGATATTCAATTGCTTGAGAACTTTTTCCAGAGACCCGGTGGCCATGTTCCACTGCTCTTCACTGCCCACAAAACTCTTGCGATCGTTCGGGTCCCAGGTGGAAAGCTCGGTCTGAAATTTCTCGAAACCAAAATCCTTCAGGACATCGCGCGCAAACTCCACGCAGTCGGCGATTTCTTTTTCTATCTGATCGGGGGTGCAGAAAATATGCGCGTCATCCTGAGTAAACCCGCGTACCCGCAGCAAGCCATGCATCACGCCAGAACGCTCATACCGATAAACCGTGCCCAACTCACCGAGGCGCACCGGCAGGTCGCGATACGATTTCAGCGAATCTTTATAAATAAGAATATGCCCCGGGCAATTCATCGGCTTGATGGCATATTCGGCGTCATCGAGCTCCATGAAGTCGAAAAAGTTCTGCGCATAATACCCTTCGTGCCCCGAAGTAAAGAAGAGCTGCCGACGCATCACATGCGGCGTGTAGACCAGCGAATACCCGCGCCTCACATACTGGTCGCGCATCCAGTCTTCCATTTCTTTGCGGATGATTCCGCCCTTCGGATGCCAGAAAATCAGCCCCGGCCCCGCGAGCTCCTGAATCGAAAATAAATCCAACTGCTTGCCCAGCACGCGATGGTCGCGCTTCTTCGCCTCTTCAATGCTGTTCAGGTAGGCGTCGAGATCTTTCTTCGAGAAAAACGAAGTCCCATAGATCCGCTGCAGCTGCGGATTCTTCTCATCCCCCAGCCAATAGGCACCCGCAATATTCAGCAGCTTGAACGCTTTAATCTTGCCGGTCGAAGGCAGATGCGGCCCGCGGCAGAAGTCGAGAAATTTCCCCGTCTTATAAATCGAAATCTTTTCATCGGGCTTGGTGAACTGCTCGATGAAATGGCACTTCAT
>PLBX01000367.1:939-4764 GCA_003135495.1 Acidobacteriaceae bacterium
ACAGTCTCACGATAAAAGTCGTAGAAAAATCCATTCTCAGTCGCCGGCCCATGCCCCAACTTCGTCTCCGGAAAAAGTTCCAGCACAGCAGCGGCCAGCAAGTGTGCCGATGAATGCCGGTACACTTCCAACGCTTCGGGATCTCGATCGGTGAGAATCCGCAAGTCCGTATCTTTGTCGAGCGGCCGTGCCAGGTCGATCAAATCGCCGTTGGTCTTGGCCGCAAGCGCCGCATCCGCGAGTCGCGGACTGATTGACTTCGCCACGTCGAGCGCCGTCGTTCCCTTCGGGACTTCTTTGGTGCTTCCATCCGGAAGCTTGAGATGAACGTTGTCTGCCATGAATGTTTCTATCTCGATTAGAGTTTTTCAGTTTACCATTCGCTGCGTAGTGGAGCGCCGTGCGTCCCCGCCCGGCAAGACGGGCGAGACGCCGTCCCTCCATCAGAAAAGCTATACTCAGTACTTTGTCAGAAAACTTCGGATACACATTTTTAAATAAGCAATGAATAATTCGGCAACAACTCCGCGCTTCCCAATCGGCGAACTGGTCGGCAAACTTCGCACCCTCCCGGTATCGGCCTTTGACCAGATCGACCGGGTCCGTTCATTGCTCGCCGAGATGCCCGTCGCAGAGCCCAGTCTCGCCCGCTATTTAACCTGGGACCGCCAGCACTACACCCGCAACCTCATCGACAAAACCGATCTCTACGAACTCGTCGCCGTCTGCTGGGAGATCGGCCAGAGCAGTTCCGTGCACAATCATCGCGATCAGAACTGTTGGATGGCCGCGCCCGTCGGAAAATTGATGGTAGAAAATTTCCACGTAGAATTTCAGGACGTCGAGGCCGGGAATTGCCGCCTGCTCGCATCTAATACCGTTGAGTTGACTATTACAAATCCATGCGCGGTCGATCCGCGGGAACCGGTGCAATCCGCGAGAGGCGAATCAGCGCGCGGTTACGCTGCACGTTTACTCCCGGCCCTTCGACACCTGCGTCGTCTATTCGCCCGAGCAAGGCTCGTGCGGAAACATAAAGCTTCACTACAATACAATTTTTGGAAAACCAGCGACTCAATAACCATCGCTCGCGATAGAAAGATTTGCGGACGAACGCGGCTTTCAGCGGACAAAAAGAACCGGACTGGCTAATAAGTACTACATTTCAAGGAGGAATCGTGAGGAAATACCTGGGAGCGCTGGCGGTCTTTTCTGCGCTGTGTGTGTCATCGTGGGCGCAGGATCCAGCTCAAACTCCCGCCACGGCGCCGCCTTCCGCACAAACTCCGGCTCCAGCCTCCGCTCAAGCTCCACCCGAGGCTCCCACGGCGCCAACCACTATCCCAACGCCAACGCGCCACGTCGTTGCTCCAATCCAATATCCTCGCCTTGAATTTTTTGCCGGAGGCTCTTATGCCGAAGCCGGCCTTTTCAACGCCGGACATTGGGCGGGATTGTATGGCTGGGACGCATCGCTCGCTTTCAACGCGACTCACTGGCTGGGCTTCGTGGTCGATGGCGGCCAATATTTCGGAACATCAAAAATACCTGTGGCGGTGCCGAGTCCTTTTCCTACCTGCCCGCCGCTGTGCCCCACCACGTCCCCCACATTCGACGTAACCACCCGCGAGTACAACTTTCTTTTTGGACCGCAGTTCTTCCGGCGCAAGTCGGAACACTGGACTCCATTCGGCGAACTGCTGCTCGGCCGTGCAGGCGTCCGCGGCCAAGCTCTGGCGCAGGGTTTTGGATACAACGCCGTCAGCTCAGGTTACGCGTTAGTGGCCGGCGGCGGCCTGGATCACAAAATCAATCAGCGCTTTTCCGTTCGATTGAAGGCCGATTATCTTCAAACCCGCGCTTTCAAGCAAAAGCAGGATAACTTTCGATTCTCCGCCGGCATCGTCATCCACAGCGTAAAGAAAAAGAAACGCACGCTCGAGGAAGACACCGCCCCTGAATGAGCTGCGAGAGGAAAAATTACCCTCATTATCGATTGTCATCCTGAGCGCAGCGTACGGATTCGCGAAGCGAATCCGTACGCGGAGTCGAAGGACCCCTACACCCTACTCCAAAAGGCAGCGTCAGCCAGCACCCATCGCCATTGGCTTCGCTCAGTCTGAATAACAGCCCCCTACCGCCGTCGCAACAAATCGCTAAGCGGCTGGCCTTTCGACCGTACCTCATCGGCGAAGTCCGAGCTCTTTTCGACAACGTCCGCGAACCGTTCCTTCGCTTCATCCGTCCACTCGGAAACCGTATCCCGCGCGTCGCCGTACGAACGCCGCAAATCCTTCCGGAGCTGCCGCCCCGCCTTCGGAGCAAGCAGCAAACCCAGCGCCGCGCCTACTCCAAGTCCAATCAGCAAGAAAGTTACAGCTGTGCCCGCCGAGCCATTCGAGCTTTCATATTTTCCAGCCTGCATAATTAACCTCTCTTCGTTAATCTCTCTTCGTCCACTATTTTAGACTCTTACGCGCCACCTTGTTGTGAAACCATGAGGTGTCAACATAAAGTGTGAAACCATCAGCCCAGCCTTTCTGCTAGCCTGTTCACGTTTATGAAACAACACTCCTACGAGATCCAAATCGAGTGGACCGGTAATAGCGGCGACGGCACAAAGACCTATAAGAGCTATCGACGCGATCACACAATAACTTCTGCCGGAAAGCCCGAGATTCTGGCATCAAGCGATCCCAGCTTTCGTGGCGATCGCGCCCGCTACAATCCGGAAGAACTCCTCGTCGCAAGCCTGTCCTCTTGCCACATGCTCTGGTATCTGCATTTGTGTTCCGTCAACCACATCGCCGTGCTCGGCTACCAGGATTCGGCCTCAGGAACGATGGCGGAGAATGACGACGGTTCCGGCCAGTTCGTCCGCGTGCTGCTCAAACCCGTAGTAAAGATTTCCCCCGGTGATGATCGAGCCAAAGCCTTAGCCCTCCACCAGGACGCCCACCATTTGTGCTTCATTTCCAGATCCGTAAATTTTCCCGTAGACATAGCCCCTGAAATCCTGGGAGGCGCTGTCCCTACTGCCTAATCGCCAACCCAAGCGAAAAATGGAGCGCCGGGCGTCCTCGNNAGCACCAGCCAAGGACGCCCGGCCCTCCATGATCGGCGTTCATCATCGTAAGAGAATGCCGTTAGAGATGCGGCCAAAAAAAAGCTGCCCTCCCCTAAAGGCCCTCGTGTTCCCACAACCCTCTATGCCTGTGTAAAATGAAGTGTTGATTCCAAGTGCGGCGGAAGCCTCGGCGCCTGCCCGCTGCTCAGAATCCCTTACAGACTGAAGGAGAAGTAACCAGCAATGTCGATTCCAGCGACCCAACTCCGTCCCGGCATGATCATCAAGCACAATAATGATTTGCATTCCGTGTTCAGCGTCGAGCACCGCACTCCCGGAAACTTGCGCGCTTTCATCCAGGCCAAACTTCGCAACCTGCGCACCGGCGCCATGTTCGAGCACCGCTTCCGCTCCCCCGATCCCATCGAGAAGGTGAACGTCGACGAAGAAAACATGGAATTTCTTTACAGCGACGGCGACGACTATTACTTCATGAACACCGAGAACTACGAGCAGACGCATTTGACTCGCGACACTCTCGGCGACGCCGTCGATTACCTGACTCCGAATCTCCAGATCAAAGTCGAATTTTTCGATGGCAAAGCCGTCGGTATCGAACTGCCCCAAACAGTAATATTGACCGTCACGGAGGTTGAGCCTGGCTTGAAAAGCGCCACTGCCTCCAGCGTTACGAAACCGGCAACCACCGAAACCGGCCTCATCGTCCAGGTTCCCCCCTTCATCAACGAAGGCGAGAA
>PLBX01000132.1 GCA_003135495.1 Acidobacteriaceae bacterium
AACGGCACTGGAGCAACTTCAGCAGGCGAACCAGAACGATCCGTTTATCCAGTGCATGATGGGCCAGACCTACGAAAAACTGGGCGAGAAGGACAAAGGCTTGGAGTACTACCGCAAAGCCTCCACGGCAATTTCGCACAACCCCGCCGCCGCGTATGCAGTTCCGTTGGCTAAGAAGAAGCTGTCCTAACTCCCAGTGTGAGCCGTAGCCTCTCAGTCCCATCATGAGAAGAGCCGATCCTGAATCTGGGCAATTTCCACGGGCTTCGAGCATTCCTCGTCGTCGTTCGCCACGCGGTTGAGTCGGGTGCTTACGGGAAAGCACCGCATCAGCCGGGCGTCGAAGGGTTTGAGCAGTTCGGACGCCGCAGCCACATTATTCATCTCCGGAAGCTATGCCGTTGCCGCGTTCGCCTGCGTGCCCTTTATCTCGCACTCGGCCTGAAGCCAATCATCCAACTCGTGACCGTCCGTCCTTCCGCGCTGCTCGTAAAGTTCGTAGGCGCGTTTCTGAATCTGCTGCTCAATCGGGATCAGGACGGTCGGTTCGTCCGACTTCGGTGGGAGTGTTGATGGCCTTTTCTCGATCTCCTCTGGACGGCGATCTACCTTTTTCCCCTGGTGGTCAGTCTGCCGCTGTAATCTGTCCGCTTTGGTGCGTTTCTTTGCCATACCCACATCCTTCACCCACAGAAATAAATAAGGGACCGCTCACTCCGAGTAGCCGTCGTCGCTTTCCTCGTCATCTTCTTCTTTGTCGTCGCCCTCGTCTTCGTCTTCCTCCTCTTCGTTTTCATCCTCATCCGGCTCTTGACGAAGGAGAATATCGGCGGTCACGGCGCGATCAGAGGAGTCAGGATCAAGGTATTCTGGATTCATTCGGTGTATGCCCAATGGTACGCCTCGCCGCCGCTTGGCAACGCCAGAGTGCAATGGGCTGGTCGGCACTGCTTGCCAAGCGCACAAACGCTTCGTGTTCGGCTCTGAGAAGCGTTCGTGTCTAAGACAATCCCTTCGTAACCTTCTCGGCATGCAGATTGCGAGATATTCTTTCTGCATCCGATTCTGTTCTGCAGAACAACTTCATGAATTTCTTCACAAATGTTTTTTCCTCGATGCCGCTCCACTGGTGAGTTACATTCATAATCCCTGCTGTCGGGATTGCTGCGACGTGCTTGCGAGTTTTAGAAACTGACGAGGCGCGAGCCAAATCTGCCGGACGCAAGAAGAAAAAAGATTTAAGGTCGCTGGCCGACAAAATCTCAAGATATGGGAAGGGCGTTCATCGACGCTACCCGACTGAAAGGGAAACAAACCTCCAAGTAATTTCGAGGGACGGTGACCCGCCATAAAAGTGTCTTAGTTCGCTCTAGAGATATTCCTCTTTTCAGGGGCGACCTCTTCCAGCAGATCGAGTAATTCCACCACTAAGCGCTGGAACTCTATGGGGTCGTGTTCCTCTTGAATGCGCTCACACATCTGAATCATAGTTTTCTTTTCTTCCGGCGTCATGGCCGTTCACCGATCTTTAATTATTCGAGGGCGTGTGGCGGACCTCCCTCCTAAGAAGTACATGTCCCGCCCACTGAGTGGCTGGCTAACCAATCATCCACGCGCAGGCGGAAGCAATCATGTGATGCCACGCGACGATAGCATCGAAAATGTCTAGCTAGAGAACACAAACGTGGGCGGAAACGACTCCTCCCCAAGGCACCATTCCCGCCCACCGAATGGCTGGCTGGATAACCCAACTCATCCACGCAGAGAATGTAAGTGCCGTGCCCCGTTGTCAATGCCACGAAAGGGGTAAGGTAGAAGGATGCTTTGCGTTACTGAGAGGATCAGATGGAACAATCTGCAGTCGTATCTTCTAATCGTTCGCCAACACGGTATCAATCTTCCGCATGATCTGCACCGCCCATTGCACCGAGGCCGAGATCAACTTATCCGTGCGTGGGCTCCCCTGCGGCGTACCAAATAAATCATCCGCACTTTGCGGTCGTTCTGACATCACGAAAGGCTGTTATTACATCGTCACTGGTGTGACGTTCAGTGGCTGACTAACGTTTTCAATCGCATCAATAGATTCTGAATTTCTTTCGTTACCGGCGACCCGCAAGAAGCGCTCTGCAAGAAGTTTGAGTTTCTGCCAATTCCTTTTTGTCGCCTCGGTGACTTTCACGCATTTTTAGTACAAGCTGGGACATCTCCGTTGCGATCTCGATTGGGCTGTCAAGTATCAGTTCAGTGACCGAACGCAAACTTGCGTGACGTTGAGCCAACAGTAATTGCCGCTCTTTCGAAGCCTCGGTCTTGCCTTTGAGGAGGTACTGTATGGTTCGTAAGCTGCGACCCAGTTTGTGCCTCTTCGTTTCAACCCATGCAGTCAGGATCGTTTTCTCGCAATGGATAACAGGCTTGCGAGAGGCGAACTGATCTTGAATTGGGAATGAGTTAGATAACTGGAGGCGGGCGATTGAAGTGGAAGCCCTTAGTTTGAGGGCCCCACTACCGCCTGGTGGGGACTGAATTCGGAAAACACCCACGAGGCAAAGTCAAGTCGCTTTCGCCACGTGATCGGTTTCTGATCGCATTGCATTCGCCCGATGGAGTCCTCGAAACCGGACTGCTCCAGTGCCCTCCAGAGAAAAACGCTGCAAGGCTCACCTGCAGCATCCAGCAGTGCACTTTCTCCGGTCCGGCTTTAAGGCAAGAATAGCGAAATTGCGCCCATTTCCTGCAATTTCCAGAGAACCCCAGGCGGATTTCTCTGCACTTCAGACTGTATGGCGGAGAG
>PLBX01000321.1 GCA_003135495.1 Acidobacteriaceae bacterium
CGCAATCTGGTCAGCATGGATGTGGAGGAGTCGATTCGCGGGAATCCGATTGACGGTGTGGTGCTGCTCTGCGGATGCGATAAGACCACGCCGTCGCTGGTGATGGGCGCGGCGAGTTGCAATGTTCCGTCGCTGGTCGTCTCCGGCGGGCCCATGCTGAACGGCAAGTTTCAGGGTCACGACATCGGCTCCGGCACGGGCGTGTGGAAATTCGACGAAGAGCTGAAGGCGGGGACGCTGAGCCCGGAGGATTTCATGCAAGCCGAGGCTTGCATGTCGCGGTCCGCGGGTCACTGCATGACCATGGGCACAGCCTCAACAATGGCGTGCATGGTGGAAGCACTCGGGTTGGCCCTTCCGCAAAACGCAGCTATACCCGCGGTCGATTCACGCCGTTACGTGCTCGCGCACATGGCCGGCCGCCGCATAGTCGAAATGGTACGCGAGGATATCCGCATCGGCCAGATTCTTACCCGGCAGGCATTCGAGAATGCAATCGTTGTGAATGGGGCCGTGGGCGGCTCGACCAACGCGGTCATCCATCTTCTCGCCATCGCGGGCCGCGTCGGCCTGCCAGTCACGCTCGACGATTGGGACCGTCTCGGCCGCAACGTGCCCACGCTCGTCGATCTCATGCCATCCGGCCGCTTTCTAATGGAAGATTTTTATTATGCGGGTGGTTTGCCCGCTGTGATTCGGGCGCTAGACGAGCGCAAGCTGATTCATCGCGATGCCAAGACCGTCAACGGCAAAACCATTTGGGAAAATTGCGAGACCGCGCCGAATTGGAATGCCGAAGTAATTCGACCCTTGGAAAAGCCTCTTGTCGAGCATGGCGGTATCGCCGTGCTACGCGGCAACCTCGCGCCGGATGGCGCGGTGCTCAAGCCGTCCGCGGCCTCGCCACATCTGATGCGTCATCGCGGCCGCGCCGTCATGTTCGAGAATATCGAACACTACAAGCAGCGCATCGACGCTCCCGATCTTGAAGTGGATGAGAACTGCATTCTCGTTCTCAAAAACTGTGGTCCCAAGGGTTATCCCGGCATGGCCGAAGTGGGTAATATGGCGCTGCCGACCAAACTACTGAAGCGAGGGATCACTGATATGGTACGGATCTCAGATGCCCGCATGAGTGGCACGGCATACGGAACTGTGGTATTGCACGTATGCCCGGAAGCCGCTGTGGGCGGGAATCTCGCGCTAGTACGGGATGGCGACGCGATAGAACTGGATGTCGACTCACGCCACTTGCACCTTGATGTCTCGGAAGACGAACTGGAGCGCCGGCGCGAGCAATGGAAGCCTCCGCTGAACCCGATGAAGGGCGGCTACCAGCAACTTTACGTGGAGCGCGTGATGCAGGCCAACACCGGCGCGGATCTCGATTTTCTGACCGGCTGCCGCGGAGACGCGATTCCCCGCGAATCGCATTAAGAACCTCTTGCTAGCGCGCGATGCGGGCGGACGCTCCGCGCATCACCGCCTCGACCTCCGCTAGCGTGGCCATGCTGGTATCGCCCGGAGTCGTCATCGCCAACGCTCCATGTGCCACTCCACATTGCAACGCCCAGCGGCCGCCCTTTCCGGCGAGAAATCCATAGATCACGCCGGACGCGAAAGAATCGCCGCCACCAACGCGATCCATGATTTCGAGCGGCCTCTGCGCAACGTGAAGAATCTTTCCCTCATAGAGGGCGACCGCGCCCCAATCGTTGTTTGTGGCCGTGTGCGCCGTCCGTAATGTCGTCGCAATCAGCTTGAGATTGGGATAGAGCTCCGCGACCCGGTGCAGCATCGCTTCGTAACTCGCAACGGGCAGAGCGGTAAAGTCTCCGCTCACGCCTTCCATCTCGACTCCGAGCATGGCGGAAAAATCTTCCTCGTTGCCGAAGAGAACGTCAACGCTCGCGACCAGTCCGCGATTTACTTCCTGCGCCTTAGCCTTCCCGCCAATGCCCTTCCACAGCGATTCCCGATAATTGAGGTCGTAAGAGATTATGGTTGACGACGCGCGCGCCGCCTCGATCGAGGTCTTGGCCACAGACGCAGAGGACTCCGACAGCGCCGTAAAGATACCGCCCGTATGCAGCCAGCGCGCTCCACTTGCCCTGAAGATATGATTCCAATCAAAATCGCCGGGCTGGCAATTTGCAATCGCCGTGTGGCCGCGGTCAGAGCACCCAACGGCCGAGCGAACGCCGAAGCCACGCTCCGTAAAATTCAAGCCGTTGCGAACCGTTCTGCCGATCCCGTCGTAGGGAACCCAGCGTACCAGCGAAGTGTCGACCCCTCCCTGCAAAATCAGGTCTTCGAGCAATTGCCCGACAGGGTTCTTCGCAAACGCCGTAATTACGGCCGTGCGCAAACCGAAGCAACGCCGCAGCCCGCGCGCCACGTTATATTCTCCGCCGCCCTCCCAGGCGCGAAAATGGCGCGCCGTGTGGATTCGTTCGTCACCGGGATCGAGCCGCAACATCACCTCGCCCAGACTCACGCAATCCCACCGGCAGCCTTCAGCGGCTTTTAGATCGATCGAGTGCATCGCGATATTCTAGACCGTCTGCCTGCAAATGGCGGGACGCGAGAGCGTATAATCGCGCCGGAACAAGAATAATTCATGCTTATTTCGAAGCTGGAAGTGTTGCGAAAAATTGAAGCCTCGGGCCTGATGGCGGTGATTCGCGCGGAAAATTCGGAACAGGCATCGCGTATCGCCGAAGCCTGTTCGCTCGGCAGCGTTGCCGCCTTGGAAATTACCTTCACCGTGCCCGGCGCGGCCGGAGTGATTGAGCATCTTGCGAAAAAACCGACGGGTGAGATTTTGCTGGGTGCCGGAACTGTGCTCGACCCAGAAACAGCCCGCATCGCTATTCTGGCGGGAGCGCAATTTGTGGTGAGCCCCGCGCTCAATCTCGAAACCGCGCGCCTCTGCAACCGTTACCGGGTGCCGTATCTGCCGGGCGCGGGAACAGTTCGCGAGGTAATCGAGGCGATGGAGTGCGGGGCCGACATCGTGAAGGTTTTCCCGGGCGAAATCTTTGGCCCGGCGTTTGTGAAAGCTGTAAAGGCGCCGCTTCCGCACGCGCAGCTTATGCCGACCGGCGGCGTTAATCTCGAAAACGTCGGAGATTGGATAAAAGCTGGCGCCGTCGCCGTGGGCATTGGCGGAAATCTTACGGCCGGAGCCAAGACGGGCGATTACGCTTCGATCACCCGAATCGCCCAACAGTTCGCGGAAAAGATCAAAGAGGCGCGAAGATCGTAAGTCAGAAGATCGTAGGCCGGAGGATCGTAGGCCTATGGAGTTAACAA
Source organism: Acidobacteriaceae bacterium (assembly GCA_003135495.1). Classification (GTDB taxonomy): domain Bacteria; phylum Acidobacteriota; class Terriglobia; order Terriglobales; family Acidobacteriaceae; genus Acidiflorens. The sequence continues at coordinate 3,316 of PLBX01000321.1, forward strand.
ACAAGTCATCACCCACGCGCGTTCAACTGGATCACTTCCGACGTCGCCGGATGCTGTAGCGAGACGGGTAGTCCCTTTGTCGTGAGGTCGTTCCCTGTCGCCAGCACGGCGGCTCGTCCGTTGGCGAAAGAGATGTCGTAAGTTGCGCTCGGTTTGAGGCCGCGCAATCGCAGTTGTGTAATGTCTTGCGAACTTTCAGCTTTGAAAACCAACACAACCGATTCCTCGCCTGACTGCCCCACGAATTGCACTGCCTGATACTGGCCCGCTGAACTGCCTGTGGGCAGAAGATGGTAGCAATCATTCTGCAGCAGGTGGCGATATCGTTTATACACATCGAGGTTTCGCCGAGCCGCTGCCAGCACTGGCTCGGGTAGCAGCGAGATGCGTTCTTTGAGCAATCCGAGAATGGTTCCGAAGCCGAAGAGGCTGAGCATTCGGCTGCGGAAAACTGTGTCGAGAAGCGCGGGATCGTTCCCGCTTTCCAGCAGCGCTTTGTCTGCGACTACGATCCACGCTCCATTGTCGGCGCTCGGATAGAGATAACTTGCTATCGTCGCATTCTGGCGCACGTGCTCCGAGGGATAGCTCGAATCGCTGAGCCAGTTCGAGCGGATGGTGCGCGCCAGCCCATAATCAAGGCGGCTGCCGTAGCCGCACTGCTCGAGCACGAGATCGGGAAAAGTGCGGTGCAGGTGATCGAAAATTTCGTATTGTCCGACAAGCGCGGCGTAGCTTCCGTCGCCCGTCTGGTGGCCATGATCGGCGCGCCGGCAATCGGCGGGAAGCTTGGGAATGCCGGAGTTATCCCACTTGAGCCAGTTGAGATCAAATTCGCGAACGATGTTGGTGAGGTTATCCTTCAGGAAATCGAGATACTCGCGGCAGCCGAGGCAGACCTGGGTGCATTCATTCTCCCAGCCATCGGGATGAAGCGTAAGATCTTTGCCGTCGATCTGCGCAGTCCATCGTCGAGGAATCGAAGCGCCGACCAAGCGGCTGTCGACGATATTTGGCCCTACCCACAGGCCGAATTTCATCCCCGCGTCGTGCACCTTCCGTGAGATCGCGGCGAGGCCCATCGGAAACTTCTGGCGATCGTCGGCGTAGCTGCCGAGGCCGCAACCCCAATCGCCCGTGCCTTTCTTCGAAGAACCCGAGTACCAAGCGGCATCGTGGACGAATACATCGACGCCGAGCTTGGCGGCAAAGTCGATTTCGTGGAGCAACGCATCCTGTACCCCTTCGCCATCCGTTGCCCAGAAGTCGTACACCACCCATGGCCAATTCTGCAGGAAAGGCGGGAAAACATGGCGCTGCATGTAATGGCGCGCCGTGTGAAACGCCTGTTCGCGATCTCCGTGGGCGAGACCTAAGAACACCCGCGGCGTAGCAATCTTCTCCCCCGCGGCCATATCGTGCGTCAGATCGGCGAGATCAACGCTGAGCCACAGGTCGTCTGCGTCTTTCTCGATGCGGAATCGCCAGCCACGCTCCCATTCGATTCCCACGAGAAGGAATTCGTCCCTACCCTCGGCCTCGAGCAGTATGAGGCCGCAATACTCGGGAGCGTTCCAGCGGCCGCCGGAAAGCGAGATTTCACCAGCCACCGGCTTTGTTTCCAGCGCGTAAGCGTCGCGCCGGACAGCGTGAACGCGCAATGGGCCTATGTCTTTGCGCAGCGCGAAGCGAAAGGGACCGAAGGCAGTGATGCCGGATTGGACAGCTTTGCCAAGGTTTTGAAATTCGGCTCGAAATTCCACGACTGGAGCGTCGTTGAAAGCTTGCAGCGCGGTCGTGGCACCAAGCTTGCCGTCTTTGCTTCGAGAGATGAATTGGAATCGCTCGCCGCCGGCTGCGGATGTACGCTCGGTGTGTTGGACGGCCCAATCTTTGATCGATCCTCGGGCAGCGGCGAATATCGGCGACACTGCGCTACCCGCTCGCGCCCATTCAAAATTCGTCTGCGGATTTCGCAGCGAACGAAGGGTAGCCGAGCCTCCATGAGCAAAATCAAGACCCAGTGAAAAGCCGTCCGCGGAGAGCGTGACCGCGTCCGAGCGTGCCCCCGCCCCCCACGAAGTTTTGGAAGCCACAACCGAAAGGAGCAGGCCGCCGGCGGAGTACTGCAGAAATTCGCGCCGACGCATGCCAGCAGACTGAGAAGGGATCGTCATGGGATTCGCTTTTAATAATCCGGCCACAATGCAGTCGAACTGGACGGCAAACCGGTCCTGGCTTTGTTTGCACTCATCAGCTACTTCCCTCGGTCGCTCTTGTCGAGCAAAATAATCCGTGCGAAGAGACCTGTCGTATCGCCAGAATTCGTCTTGTCCTTTCCATAGCCGACCGCAAAAGTGATTATGTCGTTGGCTTTCATGTTGATCTGTCCGGAATACTCGGCCGTGGGGCTTGCCCCCTGCACCTTGTGGAACGCGGGATCTCCCCCGTAACCGTCGATGTCGGCGTCAAACAGAGACTTGTCATTGTGTAGTACGTGCACATCGGTGGTAGATAAACCGTAATGAATGCCTTCAAAATTAGCGCTGATCTTGTAAGTGCCCGCCGCCGGAGCCACGAAACGAACCAGACTGTATTGGCCGGTATTACTGCCTTCCATTGCGACCTCTCCGGCCCGTACGGCCCATCCTTTGCAGCCCACTTGTGATTGCTTCGTAGTGTTGTAAGCAACGTACGGATAATAGCCGGGACCCGGCCCGTTATTCGCGGCTGGGTGCCAGAAACCGATTGAACCCGTCGAATCACATTTCATGTCGACGCGGTCAGACTGCTCGTCTAATCGAAACTGATCCGGCGCTAAAGAATTGGTTGCAGAATAGCCGTACTGCCAAACGTTGTGGGGATTCCCCTGAAAAGAGAAATCAGCAGACAAGTCAAAAATCGTTTGCGCCCGTGCCAGCAGGCCAACGAACATGATCATGATGACGACCACAATTCGCCCCATAATGACTCCTTGTCTTACTGCGATTTATAGACTCGTTATGTTAACACGATTGTTAACAAAATTGAGGAGAGCTGGATCTTTTATTGCGAGTACTTGATCGCCAATTACGCGCCCTCAATTATGCGAAAGAAAGATTGGAACGAAAAGCCGCTTTGCCTCGGACGGCCGGCACCCTGAGCCGGTACAAGCCTCCGCCTAAAGCTGCGGTTGCGTCAAATCCCGGGGGACGCAGCTCCATTCCCGGTACAATGGCGGCCGATGTCACATACATGTCGGCGAGATCTGGTCCGCCGAAGGTTACCGCTGAGGTTTGCGACACGGGGAGAAACACTTCGCGATCCAAACTGCCGTCGGGAGCAAAGCGCTTGACCCGCCCCCCAAACCAGATCGCGCTCCATACAAAGCCATCGCTGTCCATGGTCATGCCATCGGGCAAACCTTCATTGGGAGAGATATCGGCGAAGACGCGCTGATTGCTGAGATTGCCCGTCTTGCGATCGTAATCGAAATAATAGAGTTTGCGCGGCAGCGAGTCCGTGAAATACATACCGCGAAGATCGGGCGCAAAACCCATTCCGTTGGGAATGCTAAGCCCCTCGACCACTACGGTGACGCTGCCGTCGGGATCAAAGCGCATGAGCTTGCCCTTTCCTCCCATCGCTCCCGCGTAAACCCGTCCCTCGGGATCGGCGATGACGTCGTTGAAGCGCTCGCTGCCCGGGCAGCAGTTGCTGGCGACCTCGCGCAGATCGCCGTTGCGGCTCAAAATCGCAATCCGGTCATCCTGAAATAAAAGCAGCGAGCCGTCGCGCTGCAAGGTGAAGCCACCCGTCACTCGCGTCTGTGCGAAAACAGAACTTTTGTTGGAGGCGGGATGATACGCGTAAATTGTCCCTTTGGTTATATCCAGAAAGAACAGGGTCTCCGCTTCAGGATGCCATAGAGGATTTTCGCCAACCTCACACTGCAGAGGGGCAACAAGCTCGACTGAAATATCGTTAGGGGTCATGGATGATCCGGTATTTTAATCCTTTTGTCATTGAGATTGCCAGCAACATTGTCAACAAAATACATCGATAACCGTTTAGCGTGACCAATACCATGGTCGCCGCGGTCTCGGTAAGCGATCGACCTCCAACACCAAGGCTGGTGTCCGTTTTTTGTTGAGGACGGATGCTTCTATAACCAAAGACTCGTTGGCCTCATAGAGCTTTCTGGCGCGTTGCGCATTGGTTTTCAGGGAAGGGACGTCGTGGCGCGGCGCCGGGCTAGATCGGAGAGTTCCCAATTGAATCGGCATGAGTAGACCATGGCCACCCAGAGCACGAAAGCTGCGCACGACGCCCTCCGGCCCCATATGAATATCCGCCCACAAAGGATCCCAAGCGCCAATGTCAAACATGGCTAAGTCAAACGGGAGGAAATTTCTATAGCTCGGAAAATGGGCCAGATCATCGCACGCGGCGACCGGAGATGGCTCATCGGGGTCTATCTCGGCCGCGGGCAGACTAGCATATTCTCTCAACGGCGACGCCGAACCAACTGCCATTTTCAAGACGACAACTCAGGCTGACAGCCAAAATTCCATTGCGGGAGAAAAACCTTTACTGGCCAAACGCTTCTTCCAATAGATTCCAATCACCAAGCGGTGAATGGGGGAGCGATTGCGGATATTGCAATTCTTCCAGAAAGGTCCCGGTCAGAGCAAAATCTTGTAATGCTTGTATTTACAAGTATGTCTATGTATATGATAGTCTTTAGTTGCTCGCTAGTAACAAGATGATGTAATCCTTAGACACTTGGCGGGCGTTGAAGGTCTCGGATTTTCCAGCACACAAGGATTTTCTTCATGCATATCACTTCGAGCGCGAAACTGGTCGCTGCAACCGTACTAGCAATCTTTGCCATCACCCTTTTCGCGTCGGGACAATCTTCTCAAGTAGCGGGCACGTGGGACGCGACCGTCACCGTAAACAATGTTCCGGTTCCATTCAGGATCGAAATCGACGGCAGCGGAGCGGATGTGCACAGCTGCTTCTTTAATGGCGACGATAGAGTAAACCCGTCAAACAGCGGAAGCTTCCAGAATGGCGCTCTGGTGCTGACTTTCGACAGTTACGCCACGAAGCTGGAAGCGATCCTTAATGATGGAACATTGACTGGAACTTACGGCGGAAGTTCTGGAAATGTTTATCCATTTCAGGCGAAGCGGCACGACCCATCTTCGGTTGTGAGCAGCGACCAACATGCGCCAGATATTTCAGGGCTTTGGGAAATTCAAGTCAAGAGCCCGAAGGGCGAATCCGCGTGGCATTTCGTCGTCAACCAAAAATGTCGAGCCGTCAAGGTTTA
>PLBX01000183.1:0-3205 GCA_003135495.1 Acidobacteriaceae bacterium
TACTTCCACATGGATAGCTGGCGTCTTAATCTGATTCCGGGTTACTGGATTCCAGCCTACATTTATAGCGAAGAAGGCGACTTTACGGCGGGCGCGAAGAACAAGATTGCCTTCAAGGCGCAGACTCGGATGTGGGGTTATAACTTAAAGACGGTAACTCCTAACGATGAACTTACTAACATCAAAGTCGACAGCGTGAAGGACGACACGCCGACCGCGCAGGATGCTACTCCGTTAGCCGCAGAGCGAGAGTGGCAACAGCAGGCTGAAGACAACGTAGTTGAACGACTGGAGAAGGCAGGATTGCTTGCTCCAGAAGGCGACGTTGACAAGATCCTGCAAACCGTCGTCAACAACATCGAGATCACCAATAACATCGAGCTCCCGAGACCAGTCCGAACGCGAGTGCTTACAACCTCGCCGCTGGAAACCTTCAGCGTGGGCAATACTATCGTTGTAAGTCGCGGACTGATAGATGTGCTTCCCGATGAAGGCAGCTTGGCCATGGTGTTATCCCACGAACTGGCTCACATAGTTCTGGGACATAATCTCGGAAGCCAGTACGCATTCAACGACCGCATGCTCTTCTCCGACGATACGACTTACAGAAACTTGGGATTCAAGCACATCCCCGAGGAGGAGACAGCCGCTGACAAAAAAGCTATAGAGATGCTGAAAGCGTCACCCTATGCTCAGAAGCTGGATTCCGCCGGACTCTTCATCAAGGCATTGCAGGTTCGTTCACCGCAATTGAGCGCGTTGCTGCAAGCGCATTTGGGTAACAACATCACTGAAAATGGCACTGTGACGCGCATGGCGCAACTTGCGAACTCGGCGCCGGCTCTTGATTGGAACAAGCTTGATCAGATTGCCGCCTTGCCGCTCGGGGGACGCGTTAAGATGAATCCATGGGACGACAAAGTAGAAATCGTAAAGGCGCAACCGGTCGCGATCACGTCAGCACGTGACAAGATGCCGTTTGAGGTTACGCCTTTCTACCCGAGGCTTTCACGGTTTGGCGCGGGAAATCCCTCGCCTGTGCCTACCGCCGCGGAAGCGCCAGCGGCGACAACCGCTGCGAATGCTGGTTCAACTCCGACTAACTAAGCAAATCGATGATCGGTTCATAAGTTAAAGGAAAACAGGCCGGGCCGGAGCAATTCCGAAGCCCGGCTTTTTAATTGCTGACAATGCGCGCAGTTGATCTAAAAATGCTGTTTAAGATCGGCGAACCGTTCCAACACCAAGAGGTGCCGCAACGGCGGGACGGTCGCAACTTCTTCATGCTCCAGAATCCACGTGCTGTCGTGTGGCACAAAAACGGCGTGCAAGCCAGCGGCGAGTGCAGGGTTGATGTCTGACTTCGGACTGTTCCCCACCATCCAAGTGGAATCCGTATCCAGCGCGTACTTCGCGACGGCTGACCGGTAGGTCGACTCGTCCTTCTCGGCGACGATCTCGACGGCTGAAAAATATTCTTTCAATCCGCTGCACTCAACTTTGCCGGATTGCTCGGTGAGATTTCCCTTCGTCATCATGATCAGATGGTGACGTTCGCCTAAATACTGAAGAGTCTCAGGCACGCCAGGAAGAACTTCGATGGGATGGTCTGCAATCTGGTGAGCAAAGCTGCGAATGCGTTCGTGTAGCTCGGGGGTGACGGGATCAACCGAAAGCTTCTCGAAAGTCTGAACCAGCGAATGCGAGAAACTGTGCAGGCCGTAGCCGTGCGTCACAATTGACTCCCGCTCGACGTCATTCAGTATCAGGCGGACTGCATCGGGCGAATGCTCGCGATGGTCGAGGAACGAAATGAACCTCGCAATCGCGCGTTCAAAATAAATATTGTTTTCCCAGAGCGTGTCGTCTGCGTCGATGAGCAAGGTCTGAGCGCCATTCTCTTCTCGCATACGTCCATAATAAACGGCTCCGCAAAATGAATCGCAGCCTTTGATAGACTTATGCTCGATGATGAATGTTCCCACTCGCAATTTGAATATAAAGAAACCATTTTTCTCCCATCCTTTATTCCCGCATTATTTTTTTGCGCGCTATATTTCAGTTTTAATTCTTCTCGTCGTCGCGANNAGAGAAGCAAGCTGATGATCGGTTCCGCTGCGAAGGGCGGAGCGCCAGCCAATTTGAAGGTAGCGCCCGATCTGGAGAAGCGTCTGGCCCAGTTCCGCCGCGCGTCAATGCCCTTCAGGGCGGCGGACCTCAGCGCCCGCGAGCAGCTACTCGTGAAACAACTGGTGGAGGCTTGTAGCTACCTGGAGAGCATCTACTGGAGGCAAAGCGACCCGGAAGGTCTCACACTCTATCAGTCGCTGGCGGCCAGCCACAATCCTCGCGACGTCGAACTGCGGCGCTACATGTGGATCAACGCCTCGCGCTTTGATCTCCTCGATCACAATAAGCCCTTCGTCGGAACTGAACCGCTGCCGCCTGGCCGCGGATTCTATCCCGCTAATCTGACTCGCGATCAAGTCGAGCAATATGTCAAGGAGCATCCGGAGCAGAAGTCATCGATCTACGATCAATTCACGATTGTGCGTTGGCAGCAGGCAAACCTGGAAGCAGTTCCCTACCGAGTGGCTTTTCGAGCTTTTCTGGAACCCGCAGCAAAAGCTTTGCGGGCAGCGGCCGCTTTGAGTGATGATCCTGCATTTGCCAAATTTCTTCGACTCCGCGCCGATGCTCTGCTCAGCGACGATTATTTAGCCAGCGACTTGGCATGGCTGGATTTGAAGAACCCGAAATTCGACATCATTTTTGCGCCTTACGAAACCTATATGGACGGACTGCTCGGCGTGAAGGGTTCCTACGGCGCAGCGGTGATGGTGCGAAACGAGCGGGAGAGCAAAAAGCTAGAGCTCTTCCAAAAGTATGTACCAGATATTCAGGATGCACTTCCATTGGCCGCCGAGGATCGTCCCTCGAAACATGGACTGCAGACGCCGATGGAAGTGATGGACACTCCATTTCGAGCGGGAGACCTTACTCACGGCTATCAAGCGGTAGCGGACAATTTGCCGAATGATCCGCGAGTGCATGAGCAGAAGGGGAGCAAGAAACTTTTCTTCAAGAATTTCATGGACGCGCGCGTGAATTACGTCATTCTGCCAGTCGCACGCAAACTGATGGAACCTGAGCAGGCGGCAAAAGTTTCCGGCGAAGGTTATTTGCAGAGCACGGTCATGCACGA
>PLBX01000183.1:3242-7956 GCA_003135495.1 Acidobacteriaceae bacterium
GTATTACGCGTCGTACGTGGGAGGAATCTTTCGCACAGTACGCTTCGGAACGGCCGAGGCGCATGGGCGAGCGGAGATGATGGAGTTCAATTATCTGCTGGAGCGCGGCGCAATTCGACGGAATGCAAGCGGACGTTACGCTATCGACTACGCGAAGATACCGGTCGCGCTGGCTGATCTGACGAAAGTGCTACTGGAAATTGAGGCTACCGGTGACCGCTCGCGGGCTGAGAACTGGTTTAAGAAATACGACACGATGCCGGAGGAACTGAAGGCTTCGCTAAAAGCGGCGTCTGCGGTCCCGGTCGATATGGATCCGGTGTTTTCGTTTCCGGAGCGAGTGAGATAGGCTGCGAGCGGCGAGCTTCGGGCTACGAGCCGGCAACTGCGGATCCCTCGCTCCGCTCGGGATGACAATTTTAAAGAGTGATAATAATTCTAAGAGCCTCATACCGGCCAGCGCGGGGCTGCTTGCTCGTGGCCCGCAGTTCGTGGCTGCGTAGCTTTCTCAGACTTGCTCGGGGCTCGTAGCTCTCTTACACCCATTCGACGCGCGGGGTCTGCGAAATTATTCCGGCCTTGTGACCCATATCGAGCAGGCGGCGGACTGCTTCCCGTCCATCGTCGCCGTAATCCAACGTGCGTTCGTTCACGTACATACCTACGAATTTATCGGCGAGCTGGGTATCGAGATCGCGGGCGAATTGCATGGCGTAGCTCAGGGCTTCTTCGCGATGGTCGATGGCGTATTGAATGCTCTCGCGCAGCGCTTGCGTGACACTGGCCATTGTTTCGCGTCCGAGGGAGCGGCGAATTGCGTTTCCTCCGAGCGGGAGCGGCAAGCCGGTAACTTTTTGCCACCATCTGCCGAGATCGACAACGCGCTGCAATCCAGATTTATCGTAGGTGAGCTGGCCTTCGTGGATGATGAGTCCAGCTTCATACTTGCCTTCAAGAATTTGCGGGATGATCTGATCGAAAGGAACAACTTCGACTTCAATGCCGGGCGCGAAAAGTTCGAGCGCGAGGTAGGCGGTGGTGAGTTTGCCGGGCACAGCGATTTTTTTGAGCTTGATTTCGTCGAGCGTGAATGACCGCGTGGAGACGAGCATGGGCCCATAGCCATCGCCTACGCTGCCGCCGCAGGACATCAGGGCGTAGTCGTTTTGAATGTAGGGATAGGCATGGAAGGAAATTGCGGTGACGTCGTAGACGCCCTGCTGGGCCTGCCGGTTCAACGTCTCGATGTCGCAAAGGGTGTGGCTGAATTTGAGTCCGGGCATACGAACTTTGTTTGTGGCAAGGCCGTAAAACATGAAAGCGTCGTCGGAGTCGGGGCTGTGGGCTACGGTGATTTCGCGGACTGGAGAAGATACGGTGCTCATATGATTTCGATCCTTCTAATAACGAATATGCGGCCGCTAAAGGGGTTCTCTCATTGTAGGGCTTGCGGCATCGCTAAAGCGATGCCCTGACACGAAACAAAGTCGATACGCGATTAAATCCATACGAAACAAAATCTTTCGGTTGTTCTCTCTTTGCAGTTCTGTAGAAGTGCTCAGGATACTGCCGTGATATGAAACGCGGCGCTTCGGGAGACGGGGCAAGCCCCGTCTCTACAGCATCAGTTTTCTTCGGCCGTCTCGGCTTTCTTCGTTCGTTGCGAGGGTTTGACGACGGCTCCATTGAGCGGCAACGCCCGCGGCCATCAGCACTTTGATGACTTCCGCGAACACGAACCAATAGAGGCCAAAACGAAACGCTAGAGAAACCGAATGCGTGAGCACGGCAAGCCAACTGAGGCCGCCTGCGAAGAGAACCAGTTCCCCGGCCACGGCGGATAGCATGGCCCAACCGAATCGACGCGAACGATTTTCAGGCGAACTTTGTTCATGCGAACTATGTTCATAGATCCAACCCGTCACGAACGCGACGAGCGGGTACGCCATAAGAAATCCGCCGGTGGGGCCGAGAATGCGGGCGATGCCGAAGCCCAGGGCAATCGAGGGGCTAAACACCGGTAGGCCAAGTGCGCCTTCGAGAAGATAAAGGGCGAGTGCGGCGAAACCGCGACGCGAGCCAAGAAGCAATCCGACCGCCAGCACTCCGAAATTTTGCAGCGTCAGGGGAACCGGAGTGAATGGTAGAGGCACAGTCACACGCGCGCATACGGCAACGAACAAGCTGGCGCTGATAACGATGGCGGCCTGCTTTGCCCATTCCCGGCTCCAGTGCCTGGGTTGGGCCTGCTGCCCTAAAACTTCGCTAGCTACTCTCGACATGTTTTCCTTCCCTCACGAGCTTTGCCCGAATCAGGGCTCCGGTGGCGACCATTGATCGGGCGACTCGAAATTATCCAGACGATCATTATCCAGACGATCGTGATCATCGACTTGCGCTCGACGGGCCGCCGACTGCTTCATTTGGCGGCGAACCCGCATGTATAGCGAAAGTGCGACCGACACGACCACGGCGGTACTGACTCCGAGTATTAGAAACCACCAGAGCATCCGCACAACGCATTAAGAATAGCAGATGGGCGGGAGCGAGTTTGTGCCGCTGATCACAACCGGAAGAAGAACGCTCAGTCCGCCGTCAGGACTTCTTTACGGGCTTATTCCGCGCGCTGCGACCCTGCTCCGCCGCCATCACCATGCGCTCAAGGCGCTTGCGGCTGGTCTTCGATGCGGTCGCCACTTTTTCTATGTTGAGGAAGATATCGGGATTGCCGCTTTTTTCGCGAATATCTTTAAGAAAGGAATAGACCCTTCCGAGAACGAAAAACATTTCGCCACTGCAGCCGGGCTGAAGAAACAGTTCTTCGTTCACGGCGCCGCTGAGGACGAAGGCCGCGGCCATATCCCAATAGCTTCCGACTTGCCGGAGCCAGGCGTTTTCCTGCGTGCCGGCGGAATTTACTACTTTTAGAAAGTCGTCAGCATTTTGCGGCCAGAATTCCGCTGCAAACCAGCTTCTGGCCTTGCGCATTTCGGCTTCGCGGCGGAGATCGTAGAGTTTCAGAATTACCTGTGCATCATGCGGGTTTGCGTTTTTTGCCATTTTTCGCCTCAATATTGTTTTTTTAAGCCTTCGAAACGTCTGCGGTTGCGCCTTCGACCGCGCGCTCGTAGTCGCATTCTTTGTTCGGACAAGCGATCACAGTTCCATCTTTGCGCAGTCGTTCCACTAGATACTCGTGCCCGCAATCGGGGCATTTCTCTGGTATGGGCTTGGCTGCGGATGTGAACTTGCACTTTGGATAATTCCCACAACCGTAAAAAGTATTTCCTTTGCGGGCGCGTTTCTCGACGAGTTCGCCGTCTTTGCAATCCGGACACTTCACGCCGATGAAGTTTTGCTTCACATACTTGCATTCGGGATATCCGCTGCAGGACGTGAACTCGCCAAAACGACCGTGGCGGAGGATCATGTTGCGTTTGCACAAGGGGCAAAGCTCATCGAGCGGAATGTCAGGCACTTTCTTGCCCTGATCCAAGCGTCGCGTCGTTTTGCAATCGGGATAGCCGGTGCAGGCCATGAACTGGCCAAAGCGCCCGCGCTTAAGAACCATGACGCGGCCACAATTTTCGCAGTACTCCTCTTGCGCCGTCTCCTGCACGTCTGCCGAATCGAGGTCGGGTAAATTAATGGGATTTTCTTTGGTGAATTTGCAGCTGTCTGGATTCTCCTTGTCGTACGTGCTGCAAGCATAGAAGGAACCGTGCTTGCCCCACTTGATGACGAGAGGCGCGCCGCAGAGTTCGCACTTTTCGTCGGTCGGTTTCTCCATACGCTTGATGTTTTCCATGTGCTTCTCGGCGTAGCGGAGGTCCTTGGAAAATTTCTTGTAAAACTCGGTGAGCGCGTCGTTCCCGGTCTGTTTGCCTTCTTCAATTTCGTCCAACTCTTCTTCCAGACGCGCGGTGTATTGGAAGTCGAAAATATCTTTGAAGTTTTCAACCAGCAAATCGGTGACCACCAAGCCGATCTCAGTGGGAGTAAACTTTCCTCCGACCTTTTGCGCGTATTGCCGCTCTTGGATGGTGCTGAGAATTGTGGCGTAAGTGGAAGGCCGCCCAATGCCTCGCTCTTCAAGCTCTTTCACCAGTGAAGCCTCGTTGAAGCGCGGGGGCGGTTCGGTGAAATGCTGCTCGGGAAAGAGCGACTTCAGAGTGAGTTTTTGGCCAGCTTCGAGCGGCGGAAGTTTGTGCTTCAATTCCTCGTCTTCCTCATCCTTATTATCTTTGGCCTCTTCGTAAACTTTCAGAAAGCCATCGAACTTCGGCACGGAACCGGTGACGCGGAACTGGAAGATGTCGCTGCCGGACTTGGCATCGATGTCGACCGTCGTCTGATCGAAAACGGCGGGGGGCATCTGCGACGCGACGAAGCGCTGCCAGATTAATTTGTAGACTTTGAATTCGTCTTCCTGCAGATACTGTTTGACCTGATCGGGGTGGCGGGCGGCAGAAGTCGGACGAATGGCTTCGTGCGCGGCTTGCGCTTCTTTCTTCTCCTTATATGTGTTGGGAGAATCGGGCAGGTACGGTGCACCGTACGTCTCAGAAATATATTCGCGAACCTCGGTGATAGCCTCGGGAGCGACGCGAGTGGAATCGGTTCGCATGTAGGTGATGAGGCCGACCAGGCCCTCTTCGCCGAGTTCGATGCCTTCATAGAGGCGCTGCGCGATCATCATGGTGCGCTTCACGCT
>PLBX01000031.1 GCA_003135495.1 Acidobacteriaceae bacterium
CAGTCGTTTCATCTTTCAAGGCGTTTTCCTCCAGGGTAGGGTGTGGGAACTATTTTCGGACCTTCCGCTCCTTGAAGTGTGTAGGATCGGACACGCTCACGGTACCAAGGACATCCCCACCAAAACTGTGCAAAACGGAACAGTTCGGCAACAACAGATGCGAGCGACGGCGAATTGGCCCAGCCCTATGAGGTTAAATCTTCTTGAGCGACGGTTGGTGGATTCTTATTCGACCGTCATCATCCCACTTGACGACCGCGTCCTCTTCGTTAGCTCGCTCAACTGTGCCGAATTCTCCATTCGGCTTTCCGAAGTTGCCTAAACCCTCGACGCGATCTCCCGGAGTCAACTCTTGGCCGGTGGCAGAGGCCTCGGAGAGCGGTGGCCTCTTGGCACGGTCTGAGTCAGGGATCGCCCCAGCGTGTGACAGGGNNTGGGGAGCTTTACGCAGTTTGGGTGTCGGCTTGTTGGTGCGATGGGTCATAGCTTTTTTTCCACGCGGCCGGAGGATCGCACTTTCGCACGACTGTTCATCGGCTCGATCAATACAGCATAGGCCTGGGAAGAATGGCTCGGCCGGTCCAAATTGCACAGTTCTGACAATTGATTTGGCTAAAAGCCGCGCCGATTAAAGTGGTCCAATGTGACCAGACATCGGTCTTCGCCAGCTCTCATGTCACGTAGTGAAAAAGTGAGACGACCGTTACAAAGGCCAGTCCAGCTTCCTCTCACAAGTGAGGTACAACATGGAAACCTTATTGTGTTCCGCACGGGTCCCGGTCGATTAGAGTACCGTTGCCAGTCTTGCACTGCTGACATTGTCGTGCGAGGTGCTTATCAAGGGATGCGGCGGTCGAAGAGCCCGACGCTGGTCAAAAGGTATACCCGTGGGCCAGCAGGCAGCGATGGCGAAACAAGGGTGAAAAGCCGCAGAAAATGAAGGTGAGGATTTTACCCTTATGGGCCACGGCTAAAGGGCGGAGTGTAATGACGTAGCAAAATCTTTGCATTAGGAAGCCCCACAATCGATCTTCTCGGGTCGGGTAGACATTTTCTATCCCCCAAATTTTGGCTGTTTGAGATGAAAAGCGAGTTTTTCAACAGCCACGCCTGTTAACAACAATTGACAACCGAAGCGAGGAGCAAGGGAGTAGCGAACCGAAATATGTGGTGGCAGTGAGCGCATCATTTCCAGCCGACTAGGGCCGAACTTCATTCGTCATGAGATCAATGAGCAATATGTCCGAATCTTCTATCAGTCGGTCGAACACAATCCGCCTGCCGTCGGGGGTGATGTCAAAGGTCCGCATGACCGCGGAACTACTCAGCCTCGTCAAGCGCCGTGAGTGCATCGTTCTAAGGTCGAGCAGCCAGAAATCCTGCTCGGCCATCGTATCTCCGAGCATGTAAACCAGGCCCGTGCCATCGGGCAGGAAACGCACACGCTCCCCTTCGCGCTGCACCTTGATCTCCGGCAGATTTGCCTGCGTACCATCCGGGTGTACTGCCAGGAGCGGCGCGAGCGTGAATACCTGTGCTCCGCAGTACACGATCAGGTCCCCTTGGGGTGACCACACAGGATCCAAGAACGGTCCCGTTGCAATCCGAACTTGCGCGCCACCGTCAACAGGTAGTTTGAACACACCCTGTCCATTGCGGTCGCTGCCGGCAACGACAATCCATTTGCCATCAGGAGACCAAGACGCTGTGCCCCGAACATCAACATCGCTCGCAAGGGGGTAGAGCCGCGTTCCGTCCGCCGTCATTACGTGCATCTGTCGCTTCCCATCTCGCGCCAGTGCAAACGCAACGTTCTTCCCATCGGCCGATATCGCCGCAGGCGACTGGAGTGCACCTTCGGAACCCTTCCAGATCTCCATCGCTTTCCCATCGCGATAGCTCCACAGTCCGTCAGCACCATCGCGCGACGATAGGTAGAACAACGATGCGCCTCCGAACCGAGGCGCCCGCGAGCGCACGGTGGGGAGTTGGACGGCTTCGACGTCCTGTTCTTCGGCAGGGCGACCGGTGATCGGAACGCTCCATAAGTTGACCTGAGGGTTCACGACACTCGCCGCAAGACGACGGCGATCTGCCGTCGCTGCCAGAGCGGTGTATTGTTCCAAACCGGAACTCACGCGTTGTGAGGTCCGGGTTCTTCCATCGAACGCCCACAACCACGGCCCATTCCCGTCTTTGTTGTGGGCAGCGAATAGAACCGTCTGCTCGTTGATCGGGGTCGGGTACGCAACGTCAGTATTGAGATGTGTAAGTTGTTCTGCTGCTCCCCCGTCCGCTGGAACACGCCACAGGTCCATCTCACGCGTAGCTGGGCGGCCCCGCACGAAGTAGATCCAGCGTCCATCCTTCGACCAGACCTGATAGTGGTTGTGTAATCCGGTCTCGTTTTGGACGATCAGGCGTTGAGTGTTGCCATTGTGATCCGCCACAAATGTGGGGTCGCCTGCTTGCCACGTGTGATAGACCACCCGCGTGCCGTCAGGCGACCATGCAACCTCGGCGGCAGATTCATCTAGGAAATTGTGCGGCGCCCCGCCCATTAGCGGCCATAGCATGAGCCTCCGCCCTTCAGTGCCCGCGCTCCACACTTCTAATCCGTCCCCTGAGAATCCCACGGCACGGAGGGGTGCACGCGCATCTCCGATCCGACCTTGGGTAAGGTTCGCGAGGCTGTTCCCGTTGGTTTGAATCAGCCAGATGTCGAACGTACCGCTCCGGTTGGAAATGAACGCGGCGAATTTCCCATCTGGAGAGAGCGCAGGGTTGCTTTTGGCTCCTCCGAAGTTGGTCAGCCTTGTGAAATGCGCATTGGTAAGCGGATTCTGGGATGTCGGCGGGTGGCGATTAGCGACGATCCACGCGAGTATTCCTGCGACAAGCAATGCCACCAGAGTCCACAGGATCCAAGCGTAACGCCCCGGCGCGAGTGCGGATAAGGTAATTACTCGGGCGCTGTCGGGGTCAGTGTCACGTTTGAGGCGCTGCAGGTCGGCGCGAATGTCAGAAGCGTGCTGGTAACGTAAGTTGCGCTCTTTCTCCAAACACTTGCTGATGACCCGTTCTAGGTCGGGAGGGACGTCTGGGTTGATTCGGACTGCCGAAACAGGCTGGCGTTCTAGAATGGCGTTGACAATGATTCCTGAGCTTTCTCCGCGGAACGGCATGGCCCCCGTCGCCATCTCGTAGAGAACGGCGCCGAACGAAAATAAATCCGTGCGGGCGTCTAGTTCCTTGGCACGGATTTGCTCTGGCGACATGTAAGCAATTGTGCCAACAGCTTGACCAGGACTTGTAAGATGCTCGTCCAGCGTCACAGTCGACTGTTCTACGGCCGCCTCATTGCCGGAGTCGTGGATCGGCTGCGTGACCTTCGCCAATCCAAAATCCAGAATCTTGGTATGCCCACGTGTGGTCACGAAGATGTTGGCGGCCTTGATGTCCCTGTGGACAATACCAGCGGTGTGAGCAGCATCGAGCGCATCCGCAATCTCAATTCCGAGCGACAATACCTCACCAATCTCCATCGACTTGCCGCCAATTCGATGCTTCAGGGTCAGCCCGTCCAGAAACTCCATGACTATGAATGGCTGCCCTCCCTGCTTGCCGATCTCGTAGATCGTGCAAATGTTGGGATGATTGAGAGCGGACGCGGCACGAGCTTCACGCCTAAAGCGCTCCAACGCTTGAGGGTCACCGGCTAGGTCTTCGGGCAGAAACTTCAGAGCGACTAGGCGCCCAAGCTCCGTGTCCTCGGCCTTGTAGACCACACCCATCCCACCACCGCCCAGTTTCTCGACGATGCGGTAGTGCGAGATGGTCTGGCCGATCACTGGCGGCAAATCTTACGTCGGCGAAACAGGCAAGTCAATGAGAACCTTGGAGTTGGCGGTACCTCAAAAGGGTTGTTGTTGTAACAT
>PLBX01000002.1 GCA_003135495.1 Acidobacteriaceae bacterium
TTACCCGCCAGATCCTAAGTCTGTGTTGCATAGTAATAAATGCATAGCATTTATTGGAGTTTGTTAAATCATCTTGACCGAGTGTCACTATTTTGTCACTATAGGCGATGCTCCTCAAGCGCGGCAAGGTCTATCACTCCCGGATCATGTTTGAAGGCCAGTTGTACCAGAAGTCACTTCACACCCGCAACCGCGACACCGCAATCAAACTAGAGTCCATGATTCGCACGGAACTGATTAAGGGTGAATTTGGAATCCTGAACACAGCCAAGACACCAACGCTGGCGCAGTTCGAGACTCGATTACTGGAACACTGGAAAGCCAACTGCGCACCTCGTACAGCGGGATTCTACAAGCAGAATCTAGCGGTGCTAAACCGCTTTGGTTCTCTCTCACTCTGCCGCCTGCACAAAATTGACGCCGCCCTCATAGAAAAATTCATTCAATGGCGTCTCAAAGATGAAGTGACACCTGTCACCGTGAATCACAGCTTGAGAACGCTGCGTCGCATCCTGCATATTGCCAGTGATTGGAAACTGATTCGAGAGGTGCCTAAGGTCAAGATGCTTCCCGGTGAGAATCAGCGAGAATATGTCCTTGACGATCAGATTGTAAATGACATGGTCACGCTTGCGCGGAAGGACTATCCCACGAGCAGGTTTCACCTTCTGCTGCCCTTTTTAGTTGACACTGGGTTGCGAATTACCGAAGCGTGCGACCTGCAACGTGAGCACATCCAATTCAGGGAGGACGAGCTTCCCTGCTCTATCAAGATCGTCAAAGGCAAGTCAAAGTATGCCAAGCGAGAGATACCGCTTACCGAGCGCGCCGCTCTGACCTTAGCTGGATCGTTGCGGCATTCCAAAGGCGCGTATGCGTTCACCTCGAAAGGAGGTCACAGGCCGATCACCCGGCACTATCCGAGTGAGCAATTCCGAGCGGTGCGGGATGCTTTGAAGATCGGCCCAGNNGCGGTACGTTCATGCCGACCGGGAGATCAAGGAATCGGCGATCAGGTTGCTCGACCTGTTGAACCAGCCTAAAATCGAGAGCTAGGCCCGAGTGGTGGAATTGGCAGACACGCACGGCTTAGGACCGTGTGCCGAAAGGCTTGCAGGTTCAACTCCTGTCTCGGGCACCAAACCGCACCGAGGAGATTACCGTGCCTAGAATCGAATGTTCCGTTTGGAACAACGGTGGAACGAGTTGGGGGCTGAGAGTTCTCGGCGGCCCGCGTGTGCGCATGATGCAGTTCCACCGTGACCAAAAGCCCTATTCTTGTCGAACTCGACGGCACTTTGTTTCCCGTCAACATCGACAAGGAGAGTTTCTGGAAAGGAAATTGTGGTGAGCTAATCAGCGTTGCCTTGCGAGACTGGATTGAGAAAAACTTCCTAACCACTCGTGACCGGGTATGGTTGGAAGTCGTGGAACGGTACCACACATTCAAAGCCATTACGATGCAAGCCTCGCTTCGGTAGTGTCCTAATTTGGGTTCAGGGGTTGGGCTTCGAGCCGATTACCAATTCCGGCACACCGTCTGCAGTATGGAACCATTTCTGGAACTGCAAATCTATACCTACGGTTTTAAAGGCTGCTTGGAGGGTGGTCTGCGCCGTGTTCAATTGGATAAGTGTCACTGGTTCCGGTTTCCTCACGTCGCTACCTTCTGGACCGGGGATCAGTAACGCAACCCCTATCACTTGGATGTCGAGATGGTTGCTTGTTTCAGATGTCTGCTTGGGAACGTCCCAGTTTGCCGCCTTGAACAAACCCAGCAACTGCTGCAAGAGATTGAATGCTTCGTCTCCACCAGCCCAAGTGTGCCCAAATTTAAGTTTTGTATTCGGCAGCTTGCTGAGTATCGCAACAAAGTCTGTGCTCTGTTTATCCGTCAACTTTCGTGGTTTCAGGCGCTCTTGGAGTTCGAGCAGGTCTCGTTCTGCGGTTGCCGCTCTAGTTTGTTGTTTAGCCATTTCTGTTTTTGCGGCAGCAACATCCTGTTCTAGCCCTGCAACTCGTGCATCCGCGTTGGAAGCGCGTTCTTGCTGTTTTCCTAATTCCAACTTGGCGTCGGTCAGTCCCTTGTCGAATTGCAGTAACTGTTCGGCTTGGACTGCATTCAACTTTCTGCTAAACCCAACCACTCCTGCTCCGGCAATGAAGGTGAGCAGAAGCAGTACTACTCCGGTGATTTCAAACAAGTTTTTCCAAAACTCCAAAGACTCTACCGACATTGGGGAACCTCTGGGACGCATTTTAGACATAACACTCATTGTCAGGTTCAAATTAGGACACTACCCTCGCTTCCAGCGAAGGAGATTGCATGATGAAAGGCTGGCTCTTTGTTGCGGTCACCACGGTGCGAAGGCGTTACTGAGGTGAGTGTACAGTGTACGTCCCTGATTTCGTGCCGTAGAAGTACAAACCAGAGGGAGAGACAGGTGGCTTTTGCACATTGAAACCCTCCTGCACATAAACTAGTCCCCATGCACAAAAACCCACTATTACGCAATTTCCGGTAGTGTCTTAAACACTGTGTTTGCACTTCGCTTACTACAACTTCTGTCGCGTTCATTCAACCCTTCGCGTCACGCCCGCTATGGAAGCGGGGCTAACCGACCACGTTTGGAGCATCGGAGAACTGTTGTGTGTGGTTTAGGAATAGACCAGCTATTTGCTTATCCCACTCGTGGGCTTTGAGACTCAATTCCGACAGCGATTCGTCGGAAAGACGGTGGAACCCAGACTGGTCACAGAAAACAATTTCTAAGCCAGAAATACTTCCACTGTTCAGGGTTTCAGCGGAAACGATTAAATGGGCCGCTAAAGGAATAAGGGACTTAATTGGGCGCTTGCGGTAGTACGCTTCCGCCCAAAATATTGCGGGATTGACATTGTCCCCGGTTATCGCAAAACTTTCCATCTTGCGGCAGATAGCTCCCTTGCGCCCCTCGCCCGTCGCGGCGAAAACGAATAAAAAAAGCTGTGGCTGAGGCTTACAAAGGGCAATGAGACAACCAGCTTCACGTCTTCCGATCTCAGCGGTTTCAAGCACCTGTTCTCCTATAGCCTCGATAAAAGCAACAGGGTCACCAAACTCTTCTTCTTTGAGGTCAGCTAGAATCCTATCGGCAACAATCCCAGCGGTCTCCATATTCAGCGCCTGCGAGACTGCGATCCCCCGCCCACGGTCGAGTTTTATTTTGGGGCTGTTAAACGAATATCTACCACCGATCCAGAATTTATCGCGGGGCACTCTAGGGTCTACATGCCATTTGGTGTCACTGGCAATGAGCACGCCGTCTGTACCAACCATTCCGACCTGCATCGTCATTGGCAATTCCTCCTCTACGGAGGATAGAACACGGGATGGTCTATCGTTCATCGGCCACCCCGACAACACGTTTGTTAAGACAGTTCTTATCCACGAAATGTGCGAACTAGGAATCGACCCGATTTTCTGGGAAAACTGATTTTTGATACCCATTACTTGAAACCACTTCGTTCCATCCCAGCTGATATAGACACGGAATCCGGTCAGTGTTAAAGTGTCGCTGCCAAAAGAAGCAAACGAGGAGCCGTCATCGTTAAATCGCAGATGAAATATCTCTTTGTTCTGATTTTCTTCATCGGTCAACCTGCATGGCCACAACTCAAAACCGGAAGTGTCATTTTTTTTAATTGGAATAATGGTGAAATCACCATGTCTGCTGATAGCAAGACTATCGGCGCTGAAACTGGTAAGGTTTACTCGCAATGTAAGATTATTGCATTTGGCGATAAGTTCGTTTTTCAAATTGCTGGACTTATTGATAACAAAATTCCCAACGGGTGGGATGCTCGTCTCATCGCTAAAAATATTTGGAAGTCCGAGTCCTTGCACGAATCCGATGCGGCGACCCTCGTACAACGGGTATCGGATAAATGGATCGAGGAAACCAAAATAATTTACAGTGACCCGGAGTACATTAAGCACAAAAGGAAATTTCAGCCTGAGAGTCCAGTCATTGCTAATGTAGTCTTTGCCGCTACAGACAAGAACGGGCAGTTGTCCGCCAGAGCAGTCAATGTGGTGTTTGATATACGAGCCTTCGACTCCACGGGAAAAGTAGCTTTGGGTTATCCGTTTGAAGATGAGGTTCCGGGGAAATGGATTACGGCTGGCTCCAGTGAAATAATTAGGGAATACATGGATCGCAGCACACCAAGAGCAAGAGCCTTCATGGATAAATGGGATGTCGCCAACGCTAAGTTGTCCTCCGGTGCCCGACAAGCTGCTTTGGCTCGCGAGATGATCGACCTTAGTATCCGGCTGCATCCAAACCGCATTAAGCTCGGACGCCCTATTGAGGTAGTTCAGATCGAGCCAACAAAAGGCATACGCTGGATTGCCAATGAAAATAGATGCCAATAGCAGTTGCACAACAACACTGCGACCTGCACAAGAATTAGCCCTCATAGGGGCCTTTTCTGGGGTTCTTGTGCAAAGCCGTGACAGGTCAGGCAGAGCTAAGGCCGGATGGCAGGAAACAAGAGAACGAAACGATTGATCCTTAACCCTTGATCCCAGTCGGTTAGCAGTTATGACCATTAAGGAGCGGGTCACCTTTGCATCACCATTGGGACCCCTTTAAGATGGCATCCCAATGGGTTTGGCAAAGGGACCCCGATACTAGGCTTCGCCATGATTGGCGTGCAGTGGCTCTTAATCCACCCTGATCGTGAATGTCCTCCTGCCCTCCCTGATGACCAGCGTCCGTCCGATTAGCAGCCTCTGACCCGTAGGCACTCCCTTGGGGTACATGAAGCGGATTAGCGCTTGTTTCTGCGCCTTGGTGCGCTTGAACTTGGTTCCAATTTCCTCACGGTCGGCAGCCCGGTCCCAAGCGTTCCTCCGACCAGTCACCTTCCTCAGGTGGACATGGTTGCAGCACCGCCCCCCCATGCAGGTAGAGACGAGATGGTGCCCGGACTGCACACCTTCCAAATCCCAAAGCGTGCAGCCGAGCTTCAGGGCCAGAGCGAAGCGGTGTGCGTTTATTCTGTAACCGTTGAGCTTCAGCTTGGTGTCGNNGTATACAGCCAGCAGAAGCCGCCAGCGTAAGGTACTACCTCAAGGAATTGGCTGTGATGGATGATCTGCTCAAAGGTGATCGGCTTTGACAGCGCTGCTTGCCGCATTTTCCGGCCTGCGACCTTCTTCCGCATCTTCTGTCCCCGAGCGGTCTGGTCCCACATTTCCAGCGGCGTTGGAGTCATGCGTCCTCATTAGTGATTCTATGATCCTGCTTGCGTCACTACCATCTGAAAAAGCGGGCACTCCCGATGTTCAGCGGTTTGGGAAAAGCTATCAAAGAAGATAAGCTCGCGTCTGTTCCCCGAGAGCAGGACTAACGCGTGACAATTCACAACTCATCGTTTGTGGGCCAAAACAACCTATTGTTCCGAACCCCGCGAGCGGGGCTGGCGGTTGACATCAAAGAACCGTCAATAAAAATCTGGGGCACCTGCACGACTTGAGCGTGCCGTGAATCGACCTACCATGCTTTGCGAGGAGTGTAACTCGACAACAGTTAGCGACCCGTATGAAGAGACCGCCCCCCTACACTTTCTAAACAAAGGATTAAACAAATCCCGCCGGTTGCCTGCTTCGCCTCTCAGAATTGAAGGAAGTAGCTGTTCAGAGAGTGTCGCAAAAGTCCCCTCGCAAGCACCTCGGCAAGTAATTGATCCTACTCGCTCGATTTCGATAGATTTGGATGTCGCAAATATTATAACTTATGAGANNTTCGCACTACTTAAACGCCGATCTGCTCGGCATCTCAAAAATGGGTGCTAAGTTCGCAGCGGAGGCAATCATTTATGAAACCGAAACGAGTGGCGCTATACGTCAGGGTATCGACAGGCGAGCAGAATGCGGACTTACAGGTGAACGAACTCACCGAGTATGCTGCGTTCCGTAAGTGGGAGACCGTCGAAACCTATGCCGACAAAATTAGTGGAGCTAAGGATCGGCGTCCTGCGTTGGNNGCTCATGACCGACGCCAAACGCGGGAAGTTCGATGTAGTTGCCGTCTGGCGCTTCGACAGGTTCGCACGTTCCACTTCGCACTTGCTGCGAGCATTGGAAGAGTTCGCGGCGCTAGGCGTTGACTTCGTGAGCCTGCGAGAGTCTATCGACACATCGACGCCGACCGGGAAGATGATATTCACAGTTCTCGCAGCGGTCGCAGAACTGGAACGGAGCACCATCCGTGAGCGTGTCATTGCCGGGCAGAAGGCAGCGAAGCGGCGCGGGGTGCGCTTCGGGCGGCCTACCGTGGATGTCGATACTGCTCTAGTGGGAAAACTGCGCAGCAAGGGCCTAAGCTGGCGCGACATCTCGGCAGAGGTGGGAGTGCCGAAAGACACTTTGATCCGCTCGGTTGACCGGGAGGCGCGATGACTTGCCCGATTTGTGCTAACGAAGCCATGCGAGCGGAAATCAACATCTGTCCTATTTGCGGCGCACCCGGTGCCAAACCAGAACTAGACGCGCTGGCAATGCAATGGTGGGAAGAATACCGGGATCGCGAGGAAGACGAGCGAGTATTTGGGACGCCCAAGCCAAAGGTGTCAGTTCAATGATCACCACGCCGGGCACGTCAGTTTGAGAGGGAACAAATTCCTGTTGAGGTTTTTCAGGTGACACATGGACTTGTTTTGGACGAGTCCCAGACTTAGGCGAGCGTGACCCGCAGCCCCCTGTTATGGCAACCGGATGCCGTTCTGAACGTGGTACCAAAAGTGAAATGACGGCATCCTTCTGGGGTAAAATCAGCCCAGATGCCTGACAACAAACTANNAAGCGTTGACCTCGTTTACCTCGACCCGCCTTTTAATAGTCAAGCCACCTACAACGTACTGTTCAAAGCGCCGACAGGCCAAAAGTCCGAGGCTCAGATCGAAGCCTTTGAGGATACGTGGCACTGGAACGATCACGCAGAACAGGCATTCGATGAAGTGATGAAGAGCGGCAACGGCGATGTTGCGGAATTGCTCCGTGCCTTGCGCTCGTTTCTGAAAGAAAACGACATGATGGCTTACCTAACCATGATGGCCGTTCGCCTATTGGAATTGCACCGCGTCTTGAAGCCGACTGGCAGCCTCTATTTGCATTGTGACCCTACCGCGAGTCATTATTTAAAAATTTTGATGGACGGCGTCTTCGGGGCGGACAAATTTCTAAACGAAGTCATTTGGAAGCGAACCAGCGCACACGGCGATGCTTCCCGTCGTTTCGCAGGGGTGCATGACTCCATACTGGTCTATGCCAAGTCGAAAGATTCAATTTGGAATCAAAGTTTTGCTCCGTACACCGAAGAGTACATTAAAGAGCATTTCGTTCACAAAGACCCAGACGGAAGAGTATTTCGCCGCACCGACCTCCGAAGCCCAAACCCCCGCCCGAACCTAACGTATGACTATCTTGCAAGCAACGGGCGGCTGTATAGGCCNNTTCCCTGCATAAGGATGACGCACGTCTCAGAAGAAAAATCTATCTCGATGAGAGTCCCGGCGTTCTTGTATCTGATCTGTGGAATGACCTCCCGCCTATTCATGCCAGTGCAGAGGAGCGTCTTGGCTACCCCACGCAAAAGCCCCTTGCTTTACTGGAACGCATTATTCGCACATCGAGCGACGAAGGTGACACCGTACTTGATCCATTTTGCGGCTGTGGTNNTTGCTATTTCGCTCATTGAGAAGCGCCTGAAGGACGCATTCCCCGGTATTGAGTTTGAAGTTCATGGCACACCCAAGGACATTGACGGCGCTCGTGCCCTTGCCGCTCAAGACAAGTATCAATTTCAGTGGTGGGCTGTGTCGCTTGTGGATGCTGTCCCCTATGGTGGAAAAAAGAAGGGAGCCGACAGCGGCATTGACGGTTTTATCTACTTCAAGCCTGACGGCAAGACTACGGAGAAGGCTATCGTTTCAGTCAAAGGCGGCGACAGCGTTAGCGTAATAATGATAAGGGATTTGGCTCATGTCGTTGACCGGGAGAAAGCGAAAATCGGATTGTTCATCACATTGGCAGAGCCTACCAAGCCGATGCAGACCGAGGCGGTAAAGACTGGATACNNCCCTTACGGCAAGTACCCGAAAATCCAGATTCTCACTATTGCGGAACTGTTTGCAGGCGCAAAGCCGAACATCCCGCTAATTGACCCGACAGCCTTCAAGAAATCCGCTAAGGAATTGACCTCCAAGCAGCATGACCTTTTTTAGCCCGAGAACAAGTTCGGCAAATGGATGACCCAAAGGCACCGCTTGATGCTTCTGGACAAGATAATCGAGATGGGCACTGATAATGAGCCGCCTCCACTTACGGCGGTGCTCCGTCAGTGTGTATTGCTTGCGAGCGATTCAGAAGGTGCCCTGTACTACTCTTGGCAAAGCGACATGGTCGCCTATTACCAAGAGAGTTTCATCGAAGGATGCGTTCTTATGTCGGCTTGGCAAGAGGTTCCCAAGACCGCGATTGCTGGAGTGCTCGACACGGCACTATACTCCAGCGCGGCCAGAAAGTGACTTTCGATCTGACATTCTCCGCCAAAGGCCCCTTGGCAGAAAATCTGCAAATCGCAAATTGAAACAGAACTGGCGACTGTCGCATTCAAGTGTAGATGCGCTTTTTCGACGGAATTTCCACGCGCAGCAACCCAAAACTCGGACTTTACCGCGCTGGATGGTCTTTGAGGATGGGTAGCGAACCTGCTGCTAGTGACATTGTTGTGCGGAAGATACGGCCCACGGTGTAGGAAGAACAACAAGTGTTCAAGGGGTCCGAGCCAGATCGATTCGGACCAATCTCGGACTCTCAAGGACTGCGCCATTCGGCCTACCTCGTAGCGCCTCGGAGGTAAGGGGTCCGAGGGCATCCACTGGCCTGCTGATGCTTGGGTGTAGGGCTTTTGCCCATCCTGCATGTAGATCGCTGCCCTGCGTCTCCTGTGCAGCGCCCCGTGGATCAATCTAGACTGCATACAATAATGTCACTAGCGGCAACTCACTCTACGGCCACTTGCCGAACACGTCATCCGCTTGATTATGCGATTGGCGAGGCTTTTCTCGGTTTGGACCGGCAATTGCATTGCAAGCCCACCGTGATCCTAAGTCTGGTGCGTCTGC
>PLBX01000507.1 GCA_003135495.1 Acidobacteriaceae bacterium
GTGGTGCTGGCCAGCGGGCAGAGCCGGCGGACCGCGTTTATATCGTCGGCGATTTTGGGAGGAACGACGCTCCTGGGAATTGGGCTTATGTTTCTGCTGCGGAGTTCGGTGGCGGATGCGCTGCCGGTTTCGGCGGGGGTTACGCTGTACGTGGCGGCGTCGGATTTGATTCCGGAAGTGAATAAAGAGCCGGGAGTCAAGATGGCGCTATTAGTTTTCGTGGGGACCGCTTGCATGTTCCTGCTCGATCGTGTCTTTCACGTCCATTAGGAAAATACTCTGTGCAGTAGCCAAGGCTAGATCTGGTTACGTGAGGCACTTACTTCATCGCTGGCTTCCCGGCATCGCCTAATTTCACGTTGAGCGCGTCCCGCTTCTTCTGCCTCTGCGCTGGACGCACAAAGTAGAAGTCGAACAGATCTTCTAAGACGTCCAACGTCCACTCGGCCTCGCCTGGTAGAACATCGAGAATCTCTCCGGACTGTTGGCTCTTCATGGGATGCGCGGCGAAGTTACCGATATTCCGCACGGCGTCGATGGATTCGCTAAGATCGGATGGTAGCTTACCGCTGTCGATGACCTCTTGAATCTCGCTGGCCAGATTTCCAGGGTGCACTCCGGCGACCTCACGGAGAAGATTTTGAAGGCAACGTCTGCCCAGAGCAGCGGCGGCTTTGGCGCTGTCAGAAAGCACAAGACAGCCTTCCCCGTAATCGTCGGCAAATTTTTTCGGGACTTCCACCGCGACAGGCATGCGGTTGCTTCCCTTCGGTCTCACCAGTCGGTCGCTGGAAATCACATTCAACCCGGCAAATACCTTGGGGCCGCCACTCGTTGCCCAAGTGGAAGAGCCGGCGGGTCCGTTTTGCAAGTTCAGAATAATTCGCCTACAGGCCGGACACGTACGCTTTACAAGGGACCACTCGCCCTCCACATCTTGTCCCACGTGAAACGGCTTGGGTTGGTCATGGAACTCGACCATGCAGTGTGGACATTTCACTTTTTTATTTTAGCAGTTTACTTTCTACGGATAGCGCGAAGCTATTAAAGAGGCGGAAAAGCAACAAGGTAGCTATTCCGGGTTTCTGGTACTAAAGGCTTACCCGCTGTGCCGTATATGCATCACGTCCCCATCCTGCACAATGTAATCCTTGCCTTCTAACCTCAAAGTTCCCTTTGCGCGGGCGTTGGCCTCGGATCCTGCTTCCAGCAGTTGATCCCAGCGAATTGTCTCCGCCCGAATAAAATGCTTTTCCAGATCGGAGTGGATGGCTCCGGCGCCGTTCTGGGCTCGCGTGTTTAGGGGGATCGTCCAGGCGCGACACTCATCTTCGCCCGCCGTGAAAAATGAAATCAATCCCAGAAGGTGATAGCTCTTGCGAATCAGCCGCGACAATCCGCTGTCCGTCAATCCGTAACTGCCTAGAAATTCGGCAGCGTCTTCGTCGGACATCTCAGCGAGTTCCGCTTCGACTTTGCCGCAGATGGCGCTGGCTCCGGCGTTGGGGCGCGTGGATACTTCGGTCAGGTTGTATTTTTCTACGGCCGCTTCCAAATCTTTTCCCAGTTGCGTGCTCTCTCCGATATTGAGCACGTAGAGGATGGGCTTCTCGCTTAAAAACATAAAGCCGCGGATGCGCTTCTTGTCTTCTGGCGTCATCTCCATTTCGCGCAGCGGCTTTTCGGCTTCGATCTGGGCTTTCGCTCGAATCAGGAGCTCGTTTTCTTTTTCGAGTTCGGGAGTCTTCATCTTCTTCAAATCTTTTTGCAGGCGCTCGAGGCGTTTTTCAATCTGGCCCAGATCGCTGACCATGAGATCGAACTCAACGTTCTTAATGTCGCGCAGGGGATCGATGGGGCCGACGTGGGGAATCTCGTCGCTTTCAAATGCCCGCAGAACGTGGATGAGGGCGTCGACCTGGCGGAGATGGCCGATGTAAGCAGTTTCTTTCAGGGCGTCCTGACCGATGGCGCCGACGTCCACGTACTCGACGGAGGCGTGGGTGAGTTTCTTGGGGTGGTAGAGGTTGGCTAGTTTATCGAGGCGGTCGTCCGGGACTTTGGCTACTCCGATGTGGGCTTCGCGGGGGTTGGAGAAGGCCTGCTCGGAGAGGCGAAGTTTTGTCAGGATTCCGAATAAAGATGTCTTGCCGACTTGCGGCAGACCGATGATGCCAGTTTTCATTTAGCTCTCAGCTCTCGGTTGTCAGTTGTCAGTGCAATCAAAGAATAAATCATTGGAGCGGATGAGAAGGCGGAGTGAAAGAGACGGCGGTGCGATCGGGTGTGGAAAACGCGTCCCGATGATGACCGCAATGGAACGGGCAAAGGCTTTGTTCTCAATGGTCAGCCCAATTCGGGCCGGAAAATCACCCCGACTTGGCACGCTCGCAATCCGAAGTTAGTGCAAGCTATTGATTCTTCGTGAACGTGGCTGCGGCACTCCGATTGCCACTGCGATTGCGCACGATCGAACACACACTGCAAGTTCACAAAGCCTGCAACAAAATTAATCGCGCAATATGGAGGATACTTTGAAATTGTTCGTCGCTTTCTTTCTCGTTTTATCGTCGCTGGCAACGGGCGCTGTTGCCCAAACTATCAATCTGGGAACTGCCAATAATTTTGGATTACTGGCCGCATCCGGCGTCACCAATGTGAGCACCTTAACCGAAATCACGGGCGATGTAGGGAGTTCGCCGACTCCGAGCGTTACCGGGTTAAGCCCGGCGCAAGTGAGTGGGACACTGTTTCTGGTTTCGAGCCCGGTGACGGCGCAGGCGCAAACTGATCTGGCCGTGGGCTATAGCCAGGCGGTGGCGGCGCAATGTGGCACCGATCTTTCCGGCCAGGATCTGGGCGGGATGACTCTTGCTCCGGGAGTCTATTGTTTTGCGTCGTCAGCCGCATTGACGGGGACGCTGACATTGGATGCTGGAGGGGATGCCAATCCGCAGTGGATTTTTCAGATCGGAAGTACGTTGACGACGGCGGTCAACTCTGTGGTGATTTTGAATTCTGGGTCCAAAGGCGGTTCGAGCAAGAAACTTGGCGCGTGCGCTATCTACTGGCAGGTGGGATCTTCGGCGACGATTGGGACGGGCTCGATTTTCGTAGGGAAGATCCTGGCGCTGACCAGCATTACGCTGAACGGCGGCACTTTGCGGGGCGGAGCTTTTGCGAGCAATGGCGCGATCACCATGGCCGCGCGGGAGACGGTCAGCGCATTGCAATGCGATGTCACGCACGGGCATGGCCATCACAACAATAACAATGACTGTCACGAAGACAAGAACCACGAGGACAAATAGAAAAATAGAAAAATAGAAAAAGACCGGTGGCATCGCTGTGCGGCGAGAATATCCGCTCGGGCGGCAATGCGGAACGGCTGTGCCGCCCCCCGGAGGGAAAATAAGAAGGTTGATGATTAGGCGGGGGGCGGCGAGGGAGAAGGGTAGGGGTCCTTCGACTTCGCCGGGACATGCGCTTTGGCGCATATCTCGGCCGCGCTCAGGATGACAATTTTATGAGTCAGATTGCAAACAGCCTACCACCCAACTTGTGACGGGGGCCATTAAGTTCTCTTCGGTGACTCCGCAGCATCGTGGCTTACTTCATAGCTTGAGCGGTGGTGTACAAGGCCACTAATCCTAGGAGCAGAATTGCTTCCTCAAATTTTTCGGACCAGACATGCAGGCGATCGAATTCTCTGCGCTGCGGGTTATCGAGAGGGACGTAGTCGATTACGCCTACCTGGTTGCGAATCACGTGCATTTTTGGAGAGATGGCGAATTGGGAGATCGACGTTAGGAGCAGCATGAGGACGATGAGGAGATGGCGTGCTGCCATAATCCGTGGATTTCCTGTGAGTATCCGGCTATAGAGCATTGACGAAATCAGAAAGATTATTCCGGAAGCGATGGCCATGTAGTGCAGCAGATCGAGAGAGCGGCCGACGATGGTTCCGGCCATGTGGCGAGTTGGCAGTATGCCGGAGGAGAAGACCGTGGGGGCCTCGACGAAGGCGAGAAAGATCAGGCCTCCGAGCCAAACGACCAGCGATAACAGCATAAAGAACCGCAGAAATGACATGAGCGAGATTATAGAACCGCACGGCGATTCTTTCGTGATCCGTGTCGTCGCGGGTGATGCGAAGGAGTTCGATATCGGGCGGCGCCGGCAAAATGCATAGGTCCTTCGCTCCGCTCAGGCTGACCATTTTGTCGGTATTCTAAATTTCCNNAAATGTGTTGAATAGTTATCCACAGGCCCGGAACCAGCGCCGTCACTTTCTCTTGTGCGAGTTCACTGATTACCCTCATCTCTCCCCGATTTGCTTGGAAGGGAACCACTCTACATGCAGCGTTCGTTGATGGCCGGTGATGTGAATTTTGTGTCCATGCAGTCATCGATTTTTTGTGTGCAATGCGAATTGATAAGCGAGAACAATACGCCGCGTTGCCTGGCGTGTGGCAGCAGCGCCGTACTGAGCCTTGCGCGCCTGCTTGGCGGATCGCTGCACGGGCAGCCTACGACACATTTGATCAAGGACGTGGAACTGGATCGCTTGGTTCGATCGCTGCTTTACACCGTGCCCTCGATCGCCGAACCGGTTGAAGAACCGGTCAGGCAACTCATTCCATCTTTATCGCCGTTCCACGGGCCTCGGCTTCGTCATCCTCGTCACGAATTTGTACAATCCGCATTGCTCCATGCGGGGGACATCGATCTTGAGCCGGGCATCAGCATTATTGCGGAGAAGGCGCAGGCCCTGACTGGCGCGACCGGTGCTGCGATCGCGTTGCGGCACGGGAATGAGATAGTCTGCCGGGCGCGCACGGGCCGGACCGCTCCTGATATTGGAGTTCGTTTGCAAACCGATAGCGGGCTATCGGCTGAATGTGTTCGAACCGGCGAGGTCCTGCTTTGCAATGACGCGGATTCGAATTCGAAGGTGGATGCGGCGAGTTGCCGGAGAATGGGCGTGCGTTCGATTCTGGTTGCGCCATTGCGGCACCTTCGGCGGACGCTGGGAGTATTTGAGGTGCTATCGTCAACCCCGCATGCGTTCGACAATAATGATGTTGCCACCATGCAGTTTCTTTCGGGAATGATGGTGGCCACGATCTCGCGGCTTTCAAGTTTGCGCTCGAAGCAGCCGGTGGCTTCGGGCGAGTAAGATTCTAGTGGGTCGTTTTCATTTGCTGCGGGTGGTTTGTCCGGTAGTAAGGTTAAGTTATACGACGAGAAACACGGGCCCCGTGTCGGAAGGGAGATTCCGATGAAATACGTATTTGCCGTTGCGATGGTCGGGGCGCTGATCTGGGCGGGATGGCAGGTCGCCGATCCGGAAATAAGCAACATATTATTTCAGGACGATTTGCATGATGCAGCGACGCAGCTTGGGATGAAGACTGGAATGTACGCGCCGGCCTCGGACGAAGAACTTCGCCTTAACTTGGTTCGGGATGCATGGCGTCGTGATATTACGCTGGATCCGAAGCAGATAACGATAAGGCGCAGCGGTAGCGGCGTAAATCAAACTGTAGAAATTTCGGTCGACTACTCCGTGCCGGTGAATTTAGTGGTTTATTCCTTCGTTTTGCACTTCAACCCCACGAGCGGTGGCGCGCGGATTTAAGGCGGTATTCGCCCAACAGGCATACCTAGGCGCAGTCGCGGCAAATTCGACTATCGTTGGCAATTCTAATTATTGCGCTGCGCTGAGCCGCGTCTCTACGAGATTATGGGGTTAGGCCCAGGCGTTTTAGGATGTCGAGGTAGCGCGGGTCGGAGTGCCACGGGTCCAATGTGGGAACGACCTTGATGACCTCCAGCGCGCCGGATTTCTCCGCCACCGCCTTGTCCAGCCATTCGAAGGTCTGTTCTTTATCGCCCAGGTCGGCACAGGCATAAGCGATGTCGGCAGGGTCGACATTCCTAATTTCAAAATCCTCAGGTGGCTGCCAATATTCGTCTTTGTCGAAAAGCTCTTTGTCGGAGACGTACTTACACGTCGTTAGAAAGTTGCGGATCTCGGCGATGGATTTGCAGTGGACGGTGAGAGGCTGGCTCACGTAACGCCCGAGGGGATAAGTTGGTCGTGGACCGCGGCGGCGGTCAAACGGGCGAAATACTTTTTTACCTTCCGCGTCGTAAGCGTCTGGAATAACTTCGGCGATCATTGTTGGGTATCAAGCTAACACGATGATGCTTTTGGAGGATTGGCTTATACGAGCCGCAAGACGGGGCAAGCCCCGTCTCTACACGGGCACTGGAACGCTTTCGATAATTTCGCGCAGGACTTGTTCGGCTTGCTCGGATTTTTTCAGGGTGGAAGCGTAGAGGGAACTTACTACGACGCGGTGCGCGAACACGGAGACGACTAGCGGCTTGAAATCTTCGGGAGTGCAGTAGTCGCGGCCTTCCAAAAAAGCCATGGCTTGGGCGGCGCGATAGAGCATCTGCGAGCCTCGGGGAGAAACTCCTAAGGAGAGATATTCGGACTCGCGGGTTTTGGTGACGATGTTCAGCATGTAGGTGATGAGCGATTCGTCCACGTGAACGTGGGCTACGGCGTGCTGAATTTCTACTACGTCGGCGGCATTGAGCACCGGGCGCAGGTTTTCGAGTTGAGCGGCTCCAGCTTCGGAGCGCAATATCGCGCGCTCGGCTGTTCCTTCCGGATATCCCATCCGAACGCGCATTAGGAAGCGATCGAGCTGCGATTCGGGTAACGGATATGTGCCGTGATGTTCGATTGGATTCTGCGTCGCCAAAACTAAAAATGGTTGGG
Organism: Acidobacteriaceae bacterium; assembly: GCA_003135495.1. Lineage (GTDB taxonomy): Bacteria > Acidobacteriota > Terriglobia > Terriglobales > Acidobacteriaceae > Acidiflorens. The sequence goes on from PLBX01000507.1 coordinate 6,797, forward strand.
GCAACGGGTAAGAATGCGCGTCGATGGTGACCTGGCCCTCGTTCATGGCCTCGAGCAGGGCTGACTGCGTTTTTGGAGTGGTGCGATTGATTTCGTCTGCCAAGAGGACGTTGGCGAAGACGGGTCCGCGTTTGAATTCGAATTTTTGTTCCAGAGATGAATAAATCGAAATGCCCAGAACGTCAGAGGGCAGCATGTCGCTCGTGAACTGGATGCGCTGAAAAGTGCAGTCGATGGCGCGGGCAATGGCCTGGCCCAGCGTGGTTTTGCCGACTCCGGGGACGCCCTCTATAAGGAGGTGTCCTTTGGCGAAAATCGAGACTAGCGCGAGGCGAAGTACGTCATCTTTGCCGCGGATTACGCGGCGCAAGCTTGACTCTAGTTCGGCGGCGCGGCGCGAGGGCGCTAGTTGAGTTTGGGGCGGCATTGTGGCGATTCTACTATGGCGATCACGCGGCTGGCTGTTACCAATGTCACAGTGTAGAGACGCGGCTTGCCGCGTCTCTACTGAACGAATTCTGCAGGTCGTCCGGTCAGGCGTTCGATGCGTTTCGCGGTTGGCGGATGCGTCGAGAACAGATTGCCGAAGCTCATGCCTCCTAAGAACGGCGCGATTATGAAAAGGTGCGCGGTCGACGGGCTGGCGATTAGCGGACGCTGGCGGGAGTAGGCATCGATTTTCGCCAATGCACTGGCCAGGGCGTAGGGATTGCCGGTCCAGTGGGCGCCAGTGTCGTCGGCTCCGTATTCGCGGGAGCGGGAGACGGCTAGCTGGATGAGCATGGCTGCCAGCGGGGCCAGGAAGATCATGGCAATGGCTGCGATGCCTCCGCCTCCGCCGCGGTCGTCGCGTTCTCCTCGCATGCCGCCGAAGATCATTCCCCACTTTGCGATCGATGCTAGATAGGTGATGGCTCCGGCTAGCGTCGCGGCGATGGAGCTGATCAGGATGTCGCGATTGCGTACGTGGCCTAATTCATGCGCTAGCACGCCTTCTAATTCTTCGTCGTTGAGTAATCCGAGAATGCCTTGGGTAACGGCTACGGAGGCGTGGTTTGGATTGCGTCCGGTGGCGAAGGCGTTGGGCGAGTCGGTAGGAATCAAATAAACTTTCGGCATCGGGAGGCCGACTTTTTGCGACAGGCGTTCGACGATGTTATAGACGCGCGGCAGTTCCTCGCGGGTGACGGGCTGCGCACGGTAGGTGGCTAGCGCGATTTTGTCGGAGAAAAAATAGGCGACGAAGTTCATGACGGCGGCGAAGGCCAGGGCCATCAGCATTCCGTTCTGGCCTCCGAAGGCGCGGCCGGCCAGCATGAGGAGAAGCGTCATGCCGGTCAGCAGGAATGCAGTTTTGAAGATGTTGCTCATAATTTGGTGCCTCGGTTTTCGGCTCACTGAATTAGATGCGGGATGATTGTGGTTGGGCTCGTGTCGGTTCCGCTGCGCGAGAGTCGATTCGAGCGCGGCTGCTGCCGAGCTTTGCTCGGCTTGGACGGGCGGGGTCGCCCGTCCCCACACTAGAATCCTTAGCTTTGGCGTTTTAGGGCTCGGTCTAGAGTTTGGTCGAGGGCGGCTTTGGCTTTTTCGTATTCTTCTGGCGTGATTTTGTTTTGTCTTCGTTCTACTTCCAGCTGGAAGATTTCTTCTTTCAAGGCTTCGAGCAGCATGGTGGATCTTGATGCTGCGCTCGTTGGGGCGGCTGATGCTGCTGCTCCTGTTCCTACGGACGTTGGTCTCATCGGCATTGTCGATGCGGTTGCGGCGGGAGAGTTTGCCGGGGCGGGTTGACGTTTTGTTACCACCCATCCGCCCACGGCCAGGAGCACGGCGAATCCGAAGAGGATGGGCCAGCGATATTTCTGCAACGCGTCGGGGGCGTCGATGGGTGCGCCTAAGCCGCCGCCGGGACGATTGTCGCGTCCCTGCGCGGGTTGTGGTTCTTGCTGCGGTCCGGACGCGGCTTCGTCCGGCGGCTCGACTATTGTCCCTGTGCCTTGCACTGTGAAGCTTAGGGCTTGGCCCGGTTTCGCCTGGCGCGCGACCTCCATCAGGTTGTCGCCCTGGGTCGGGTCTTTTACCAACTCAAAACCCGCAGGGTTCGCGGCGGTGAACTGCATGGTCTTCGGCAGAACGACTACGAAATGTTCGGCGGGATACAGCGGCTTGGGATCGACGGTGATTTTTCCGGAGTAGGGCACGGTGAAAGCCAACTGAAATTGCGTCTCTCCGGGACGCAGCGGGAATTGGATGGCGTAGCGATTCTTTTCGGCCTGAGGCGAGGCTTGGGCGGCGATGGGCTGTCCGTTGGGCGCGCGGGCTTCGACTTGTTCGATCTTGGCGTTCGCGGGCAGATAGAACTCGAAGTTGTGATCGTTCATCTGCGTTTTCGGCGGCGATGAACTGTTATTGACGGCGAAGGTGCGGACGCCTTGCAGCGTCCCGTTGTCGGCCTGGAAGCGGAGAACGTCGACGGTGACGCTCAGACCGGTGACTTTTGTCGATACGTCATAGACGTTTACATCAACGGAGCTGGTGCCGGGAGGCGCCATTTGATGATAGGTGACTCCCTGATGAACCGCGCGAATGAGGTGCGGGCCGGGCGGTCCAGAGAGTTGGAAGCTGAACTTTCCGGCGGCGTCGGCCTTGGTGCTGCCAGCCACGTCCATGCCATTGGTCAAGTTGATGAGGATGACTTCGTCTCCGGCGGCGGGCTTGCTGGTGGTGGCGTTGGTGACGGTGCCGGTGAGGGTCTGGGCGGGGGTTTGGGCCGATGAGGCAATGGCTAGCGCGACGATGAAAGCGAACAGCGCGGATTGTGCGAGTTTGGTCAAGAAAACTCCTTACTCCGTAGATGTTTTGCCAGATGCGGTAGCGCTAAGAAATCAGTGCCTCATAGGCCTTGTGATCGCCAATCCAGAACCACAGATATCCGTCGGTCCGTTTAAGCGCAAGGGCGCGATGGTTCAAGGTGATGCGGGCGGACCACATTTCATGGCCGTACGTTCTCCCACTCTCTTGAATTGTAATGAAGAATGCTGCGAATTTGCTTTCAGCAATGAAAACTGTTTGTCGGCGCGGGCGCGTACTTCCTGCGAAAGAGCATGGTACTGTTGCCAAAAATCGGTGGTGGCGCGATGCTGCATCGGGTGCTAGAGCGGTTGTGTGCGGCCGTTCTTCTCGTCGTCAAATGCGCGTTGGATGGCCGTGTCGAGGCGTCCGGCCGCAAGATCGGATTGGACACGAGTGTCGATCGGCGGCGGGCAATGTTGCTCAAGCCATGCGTACAATTCCTCGATCTCGCTGGGCTTGAGCGATCCGATGGCGCGTTCAATCTCTTGGATAGTGTTTAGACTCATAGGACTTTTATTTTACCCTGCGTCGTAGGGAAATCACCAAAATGGGGATATCGGATTTCAGCGCAATTTTCAGCGATTGTATTGCGCGAGAGAGATTTTGCGCCGCTCACCGTCTCTTACCCACCATTTCCGGGGGAACAATTTCAATCCATCTCTCCCTGGATCCCGTCTCAGCAGATTCAAATAGAGTAGGCAAAGGGCCCACTCCTTTAGGGACCGGGCCTACTAAAAGCGCGCTACCCGTGTCGGGGTTGGTGTATCGCGCCCTGCACCACTCCGCAAATGGTAGAAAACTCTCGTCGTGCAAAGCCCACCAGTCTACGGAAGGGAAAGGGCAGAGGTCGTATATATTTTCTGACGTCCACCACAAATGAACAGGACCTGCAAATGAATATCGCTCAACGATGGCTGTCCCGCGAGTTTCTCCCAGAGAGCGCACAAAATCGTGCCAGTCGATCACTCGACCAAGGACCTTCATCTTAGTTTGATGGGAACTGCTGTTCCTTCTTTGAACGTAACTCAACCAAACAGAGTAAGGAAAATACAGGCCTGCCGCGACGAGCAGGAAAGGAAAGAGAAGCATGGACCCGACAGGCCCGACCTCTAAACCGCGCTTCGGTTCTGCGCTATAACGCCACACTCTCGAAGTGTTGCACTATGGGACTCCCACCATCAAGACGATTCTTGCTGCAAGTAAACGCCAGCATCCGCCCATCTACTTTGACGCGCCTAGCGCCTGTTCGAGTGCCAAACGAATAAAACGTTGATAGGGCAGGCCAGCGCGCGCAGCACGCTCGCGAACCGCGTCGTAGAGTTCCTCGGACAAACGAAGATTGATGGACTTGTCTTTGCGCTTGATCTCAAAACGGACCAACTGCGCTCCGGAAAGATCGTATTGCGACAGGTCGGCCCGGCTGACGAACGTTGCCGCCGCACGGTCGCTTTTAAAGGCCGGGATTTTCTTTTTCGAAGGCATCAATCTCCTTTTTGTGCGTGTAGCGGGCGCTGATGGGCCGGATCAGAAGTTCCTCGCCTTTACGCCGAAGCGTGAAAATGATGAATACGCCGCGTCCTTTGTCCGTGCGGCCAATCGCGCGAAAACGATTCTCTCTCTGCGAGTGGCCCGCGTCCGGAAGAATGGCCAGCGGGCGCGCAAAAAGGCCTTCGATGATCGCGACAGAAAGGCCGTGCTTCTCGCATTTGGCGCGGTTGCCCCGGTCCCAGTCGAAGCCATTCGCCTGCAAAATCATGGTAGCAGATTAGGTATGCAATTGTATAGGCAAATGAGGATGGCTGCCTCGTTGCAAGCCTCTCTTACGCCGGGTATGTAACAGCTTGCTCCAACCGGGCGATCTCCGACATGATGGCGGCGGCTTCTTCTTCTAAAGAGGCGCGCATCGATTGATAATCTACGTCGGGAACCTTGCCGGCTTTGTACTCGAAATTCAGGTCGCGCAGGTTTTCGTAGACGGCTTCTTTGCGCTCGCGGAGATAGCCCAAACGCGTTTTTTCTTCTCCGGCGTAGACTTCGCCGGGGAAGAAAAAAATGTAGTAGAGGCAGGCCAGGGTGAAGACGGAGCAGATGAAAATTATCATCGGGCGGCCTCGCTTTTGCTTTGATTCGACGTTTGACTGATCGAGCGTTGATTGATCGACTTTTGATCTGTTTTCGATCGCGGCTTTTCGCGGGCGGGGGCGCCCGCGCCACACTTAGAATCCTTGATCATCATAGGTCGGTCTCTCTTCTGGCTTGGCGGCGGAGGTCGTCTAGTTCGCGGCCTCGGGGGATTACTATGCCGTCGGCGAGGGCGGGCTCGGGGCGGTTCCTCCACGAGCGCACGACGTAAATTACGACGGTGATGCCCAGGCCTAAGGCTGCGAAGGGCATGATCCAGGCGACGCGGTTAAAACCGGTAGCGGTGGGGGCGGCGATTACGGTGGGGCCGTATTCTTGCACAAAGCCTTGCAGGATGAGGTCGTCGTTGTTGCCTTTGTCGATTGAGGCCAGAAGTTGGTCGCGCATTTTGTCGGACGATTTGCAGCCGACGTGATTGCATTCGAGGAGGACTTGGCCGCATCCGCAGGTGCACATCATGCGGTGGCCGAGGTCTTTGAAGCGGGCGTCTGGGTCTCCGGCTCCCATGAAGAGGAAGACGGCGGCGGTGAGGATTAGGGCGTGGAGCAGGCGGTGGGGGCGGCCCGCAGCCGCTAAAGCCGTCGGAGTTGGCGGCTTGAATCGCAGCGGTGAACCGCTGCGCCATCCAAATACAACTGCAGCGGCTAAAGCCGCTATCGATTGTGCTGATCTAACGGCGCGACTGAAGCCGCGTCCCTTCAAAACAAGGGCGGCGTGCCCTGCCGAGTTGTGCCCATCAGAATCGTGCCATTCCCGAAATTTGCTTTTTGAAAATTTCATCTTAGTCACCTGCTCCCACTTGCGCGGGAGCGCGAACCGGGCTGGTGGCTTGGACTCGGACGGGGACGGTGTTGGGCACAAGCGCGACTATGGTGCCGAAGACCATGATGATTAATCCAATCCAAATCCACGGAACAAGCGGATTGATGTGGGCTTTGATGATGGGGCGTCCGGTAGTTTCGTTTTTGCCTTCATAAACCAGGTAGACGTCGCTGACCAGGAAAAAATCTTCGCGGAAACTGGGATAGATGCGCGGGAGAGTTTGCGGCTGTCCGCTGGCTTTATAGAAGCGGCGCTCGGGATACATAGTGGTGATGAGTTTTCCGCCGCGGAAAACATTGATGATCGCCCACTCGTTTCCGTAATTCGGATTGTCATCCTGCGTGTAGGACTGGCA
>PLBX01000504.1:0-4077 GCA_003135495.1 Acidobacteriaceae bacterium
GGCCCAATCATGATGATGTTCTTGGGCATGATGTCGTCGGCGATGTCGGGCGGAAGCTTCTGGCGGCGCTGGCGGTTGCGGAGAGCAATTGCAACGGCGCGCTTGGCGGCACGCTGGCCGACGACGTGCTTGTCGAGCTCGGTGACGATTTCGCGCGGAGTCAGCTCGTCGAGCGTGACCTGTTCTTCTTCAGCGGTTCCAGGTAAATAAATAGCCATAAATGCGTCGTTAGTCGTCAGTCATGGGTCGTTGGGAAGAGCTGCAACCATTCGCGAACCACGAACGACTGACGACCATCGACCAACGACTTTGCCTCACAACTCCTCAATCGTAATCCTGTCGTTGGTATAAATGCACATCCGGCCTGCAATCTTCATGGCTTCCTCGGCGATTTGGCGGGGCTCGAGTTTCGTATGGTCCGCCAGTGCCTGCGCCGCGGCTTGAGCGAATGGGCCTCCGGAACCGATGGCGGCGATGCCCGTATCGGGCTCGATTACGTCTCCCTGTCCGCTTAGGAGAAAGGTCGCATCCTTGTCAGAAACGAGAAGCAGCGCTTCAAGGTGACGCAGAAATTTGTCGGTGCGCCAATCTTTGGCGAGTTCAACGGCGGAGCGGCCGACATTTCCGTGATACTGCTCCAATTTCGCCTCGAAGCGGCTGAAGAGGGTAAAGGCGTCGGCCGTCGAGCCGGCAAATCCGGCAAGAATTTTGTCCTGATAGAGACGGCGAATCTTCTTCGCCCCGTGCTTGATAACGGACTCGCCCAGCGTGACCTGGCCGTCCCCGGCCATAACGACTTTGTTGTCGCGGCGCACGCAGAGGACGGTGGTGGAGCGAATCAGGCGGCGGGATCGGGTTTCTGAGGCGGCGCTTTCAGCGGCCACCGTTACTTCTGCGTTCTTCTTCATGAGTGCAATGCTCGATTATAGCAGCGAGGCGCAAAGCCACGCCGAGAGTTGCCAAAAAGACTGTTCCCATGCGCGCCTTTTACTTGATGTACACAAATACTGATAATATGTACATATTATGATATACTAGTTTTGTACAGGAGCACTTCGATGGCCACGGAAAGAAGCCGGGCGCACAAGCACTTTCAGTTGGATTCGATGAAGATTAAGCGCGCCCAAAAAGTTTTGCGCGCGAAAACCGAGACGGAAACGATCGAGCGTGCCTTGGATTTTGCTATCACCGAGCATGAGAGCAATCGATTAGCGGTTGAAGCCAACCAGCGTTTTCTCAAGAGTGGCGTCGACATTAAAGACGTTTACCGCAAATTGGACCGCAAATTGGACCGATAGATGCGCGGCGCCTTATTCGATTCTTCCATCTACATTACGGGGATGCGGCTGGGAGACGACACTATTTTGGCGCTGCGGCGGTTAACCGGCGACGGTCATCTATGGCTCAGTGCAGTGGTGCTCGAAGAGTTATATGCGGGCGCTTGGGGCCGTGCCCGTCAAGCGGTGGAGCGATTGGAGCGCGATTTTGAACGCGCAAATCGAATCCTCGTTCCGAATCTCAACGATTGGACTCAAACGGGTCGAGTGCTCGCCCAGGTGGCAACCAAGTACCATTACGAGAAGACTGGATTAGGACGACTGACGAATGACGCGCTGATTGCAATGAGCGCGGCGCGACTCGGCGTGACGGTTGTCACGGCTAACAAACGCGACTTCGGCAGGCTCGCGGAGATCCGAGCGTTTCACTGGGTGTTGACTACGTTTTAGCTCGCGCTGTTTTCCAGCTGATCAATGCGCTCTCCGATTGAGGATTCAAGGCCGAGGAACTCCGCCGATTCTGAACCGTGTAAAATTCAAGCAGGCAATGCTGTGGGAGCAATTCTCTTTTGTCGTTTCTGGACCAATTGAATCCGCAACAACGTGAAGCGGTCGAAACTGTCGATGGGCCCGTGCTGATTCTGGCGGGCGCGGGCAGCGGCAAGACTCGCGTCATCACGTTTCGCATCGCCTACCTCATCGAAAAGATGGGGGTAATGCCGGAGTCGATTCTCGCTGTGACTTTCACCAACAAGGCAGCGGCGGAGATGGCGGAGCGCGTCGAAAAGCTCGTAGGCAGCCTCACCGTTGCCAAGCCCGTGATTTCCACTTTCCATTCTTTTTGCGTGCGGGTGCTGAGGCGCGATATTGAGGCGTTGCGGATTCCCTCTACGGTGCCGGGGCAGCCGCCGATCGGGCTCACGAAAAATTTTGTGATTTATGACGAGAGCGACCAGCAGCAAGTGGTCAAAAGCATCATGCGGCGCCTGGGAGTGGACGACAAGCAACTGAAGCCGCGAGCGGTGTTGTCGCGAATTTCGTGGGCTAAGAATCACATGCTCGATCCGCAGGAAATTTACCTGCAGTCGGCGGATCCGAAGAACGAAAAGATCGCGCACATTTTTGCGGAATATCGCAAAGAGCTGTTGAAAGCGAACGCGATGGACTTCGACGACCTGCTGCTCGAAGCCATGCGGCTGCTGAAATCGGTGGCAGCGGTGCGCGAGTATTACAACCGGCGATTCCGATATTTGTTGGTGGATGAATATCAGGACACGAATCGTCCGCAGTATGAACTGATGCGGTTGCTGGCGGGCGACGGGCACAACGTTTGCGCGGTCGGCGACGAAGATCAGTCCATCTACTCCTGGCGCGGGGCGGACATTCGCAACATTCTGGAATTTGAACGCGATTTTCCCGAAGCGAAAATTGTGCGGCTAGAGCAGAACTATCGCTCAACGCAAAATATTCTGGGCGCTGCGTCGGCTGTGGTGGCGAATAATGTCCGTCGCAAAGGCAAGAATCTTTGGACGTCGCGTCAAGGCGGCGCGAAGATCGGCTACTACGAAGCTCCGGATGGCGAGAACGAAGCGCTATTTGCCGCCGATTCCATCAATAAGTACGTGCGGCAGGCCGGCCAAAGTGGGGAGACACCGCGGGCAGCGGTGCTTTACCGCACCAATTCGCAATCGCGATTATTCGAAGAAGCAATGCGCCGGTATCAACTGAAGTATCACGTTGTCGGCGGATTCTCGTTTTACGAGCGCGCTGAAATCAAAGATCTGATTTCTTATTTGAAGGTCATTCAGAATCCAGATGATTCGGTCGCCCTGCTGCGGGTGATTAATACTCCGGTTCGCGGAATCGGCAAGACGACGATTGAGATGCTGGAGCGTCTTGCGTTGGAAACGGGATTGTCGATGTGGGGCGCGGTTGGCGAGGCGATTAAGCGCGAGTTGTTGCCGGTGCGGGCATTGGCGGCGCTGAAGAGCTTTCGGGATTTGATTGAGGATGGGCGGGCGATGCTGGCGGGAACTTATGTGGAGCGACTGCAGGAGACGGCCGGGGTGGCTGCGGCAGAAGGCGCTGCCGAGCTTCGCTCGGCCTGGACGGGCGGGGCGCCCGTCCCCACACAAACAAACCACTCACTCCCATCTCGCACGCTACCCGATGAAGGGACCGATTTTGATCCGGGCAACTTTAGTTTTGATTTCGGTGCGGCCGAGTCTGCTGACAATGAAGTGACGGGCGAGGACGCCCCTCGCCCCATAGACGAAGCTATTGAAGATGGGAATGATCAGGGGCAGGCGGAGCAACCCGTGGACGGATTCCGCGCTCCTGGAGCGGCGGCTAACACGGCTGAGATTCTTAAATTCCTAATTGACCGCACTGGATACATTAAACAATTAGAGGAAGAAGACACGCCGGAGGCCTTCTCTCGTATCGAGAACCTGCGCGAACTCGTAAATGCGGCGATGGATTCGCGCGATCGCGGCGAGACGCTTGATCAGTTTCTCGATCACGCGGCTTTGGTGAGCGATGCGGACCAGTATGACGAGCACGCGCAAATCACGCTCATGACACTGCATGCCGCGAAGGGGTTAGAGTTTCCGTTAGTGGTGTTGGCCGGCATGGAGGAAGGTCTGTTTCCGCATTCGCGAACAATGCTGGAGCCGGATGCGATCGAAGAAGAACGGCGGCTCTGCTATGTCGGCATGACGCGCGCCATGGATACTCTGATTCTGTCGAGGGCAGTGTATCGCCGTCGATATGGAACCGATATGCCGGAGGCGAGCGTGCC
>PLBX01000504.1:4101-4401 GCA_003135495.1 Acidobacteriaceae bacterium
GAAGACGAAGATCAGAGCGCTTCGTGGAATCCGTCGCGGGTAAAACCGAAGACGACGACCCCGGTGCGGAATTACAATTCGATCGATAACATCGCCGAATTCTTTGCCTCGCGCGGCAAGAAATTTAGCGTTCCGAAATTATTGCCAGAGGAGCCTACCGGCAGGCGCGGATTCCGTCCCGGGCAAAAGGTGAAGCACCCAAAATACGGGGAAGGAACGGTGTATCAACGTGAAGGAGATGGGGAAGATGCCAAGCTTACGGTACAATTCCCTCGCTTCGGTTTGAAGAAATTGGTGGAG
>PLBX01000504.1:4460-5845 GCA_003135495.1 Acidobacteriaceae bacterium
ATCTAAGATCGAGCAACGCGAATTTAACTGCAGAGGAAATTAAACGTAATCATGGCAAATACAACCACGCTGAGCAAAGAAGAACGCAAGAAGAGCAAGCGAGCCTCCCGCAAAAAGAGCAAAGCGGANNAGCTTGAGGCGCGAGCATTTCCGGGCATGGGCCAGCGCCCATGCCCGATTCCGATGTAAGGGGACAATCGACTCTTGCCGCAATCAGCCACTGAGCCCACCGACGGCGTCATTCGTACTTCTGACACGCAGGCATTCTGCTGCAAGTCAATCGACAAACTGATCTCAGAGTCGGAAAGCCCAGAGCACCGGCTCAGTAAAACTCTGGGACCTTGGTCGCTGACGGCATTAGGCATCGGCGCCATCATCGGCTCGGGAATTTTTGTTCTGACCGGCACGGCGGCGGCGGGAGAATATTTTCAGGCGCCCTCCATCCTGCACGCGCAGGCGCTGGATTTGATTATAAATTTCTTCCGCACGGGCACGACCGCGGGTGCGCTCATGCACGGGCGTCCGCCGGCGGGGCCGTCGATTGCAATTTCATTTTTTCTGGTTGCGATTGCTTGCAGCTTTGCTGGGTTGTGTTACGCCGAGTTGGCTTCCATGATCCCCATTGCGGGCAGCGCCTATACATATTCCTACGCAACCCTCGGCGAAATTTTTGCCTGGATCATCGGCTGGGATCTGATTCTTGAATATGTCGTCAGCAATGTCGCGGTGGCGGTGGGGTTCGCGGGTTATACGAAGGCGCAACTGGCGGCGTTCGGTCTCAACTTGCCGGACAGGTGGGCTAGTCCCGTATGGGCTGGCGGGCAGTGGACGGGCGCGTACTTCAATCTTCCCGGCTTCCTGATTGTGTTCATACTGACCCTGCTGCTGGTGCGCGGAGTGAAGGAATCAGCCGAGACCAACAACATCATGGTGATGGTCAAGATCGGCGCGATTTTGACGTTTCTCGTTGTAGGCGGGATGCTCGTGAAGCCCGCCAACTGGACGCCCTTCGCGCCATCTGGGTTTGCGGGAATTGTCACCGGGGGCGCGATAGTTTTTTTTACCTACATCGGATTCGATTCCGTCTCGACCGCTGCGGAAGAATCGCGCAATCCGCAAAAAGATTTGCCATTCGGCATCATCATGTCGCTGATTGTTTGCACACTGCTGTATGTTGGCGTCGCCTTGGTGTTGCTGGGAATGATGAAGTACACGACATTCGTCTCCGGCGAAGCTGCCGAAGCGCCGGTCGCGTACGCGATGAAGTATCTCGGCGTGCATCCGATATTCCGGTCGGTGATTGTGATCGGCGCGCTGACGGGAATGATCTCATCGTTGCTCGTTTTTCAGTATGGTCAAGCCCGCATCTGGTACGCCATGTCGCG
>PLBX01000504.1:5858-6132 GCA_003135495.1 Acidobacteriaceae bacterium
GACGCCGCCGACCTCGCCAACATTGGGACGCTGTTTGCTTTCGTACTGGTTTCGCTCGGAGTAATTTTTCTACGACGCAAGCAGCCGGATCGTAAGCGCGCCTTCCGCGTTCCCTTTGTGCCCTGGTTCCCGCTAATCTCCGTGATTTTGTGCGGTGGATTAATGTTTGGGCTTACGCTGATCACCTGGCTGCGCTTTGTGATTTGGCTGGCGTTGGGGCTGTGTATCTACATCTTCTACAGCCGTCACCATAGCGAGTTCTGCAAGAAGGATC
>PLBX01000561.1 GCA_003135495.1 Acidobacteriaceae bacterium
TGCGTCGGTGCCGTATATAGACCGGTGCCGCTTATCGTTCCGGCAGTCGCATTGCCACCCACGACTCCATCGACCGACCACGTCACAGCCGTGTTACCTGTTCCAGTAACCGTCGCTGTGAATTGTGTGGTGCCGTTCGCCCCCACCGAGACAGATGTCTGGTTCAACGTAACTTGCACTTTTGAACCATTATTATTGGATGAGGAACCAGAACCACAGCCAACCATCGCCATGGCAGTAACTATCGCAAGAATCGAAACGTAAACTTTGAACATAACGGCGGCCAGAGCCGTTTAAGTAGATGGCCCTCCCTGAAGAATGGTTGTCGTCCAACTAATTCCCATATGTCCAAGAGTTACATTGCCTAGTGTGGGGACGGGCGCCCCCGCCCGTCCAGCCGAGCACAGCTCGCCAATCCCTTCCTCCTCCACAGACTTTGCCCCACCGAAGCTAAAAGTGATTTACAGATAAGCGACGAATGCCGACGCAAACAACCGGATTTACAAACATACTTCACCAACAAATGATTCATAAATAACGATTCATAAATAAATGGTAAGTTCTATCTCTGCATGCAGCACAAATGCCACATCGCGGTAGTAGGCGCCGGCGCCTTCGGCGGTTGGACCGCCCTTTACCTTCTCCGCAGCGGAGCCGAAGTCACCCTCCTCGACCCTTGGGGCCCCGGAAATTCCCGTTCCTCTTCCGGAGGCGAAACCCGTGTGATTCGTGGCGCTTACGGACCCGATCAGCCCTATACAAAACTCGCAGCCCGCGCCCTCGAACTCTGGAAGGAGCATGACGCCAACTGGAATCGCAAATTCTTTTTCCCCACCGGAGTCCTATGGATGGCAGCCGGAGACGGCTCGTTCGAGCGCGGTTCACTTCCTCTGCTGAAAGACGCCGGAATCCCATTCGAGCAACTAACAACGGCTGAAATGGCCCGCCGCTGGCCACAAATCAGCTTCCAAAACGTTGCATGGGGCATCTACGAACCGCAGAGCGGATACCTGCTGGCTCGCTCCTCAGCTCAAGCCGTGGTCGATCATTTTGTGGCCGAAGGTGGCCAATATCGCCAGACGGCAGTCACTGTGGAAAATCTCGAACGCGACCTGGAAAACGACAGTTTTAAATCGTTGCCTCTTTCCGATGGCACAACTCTACGTGCCGACCGCTACATCTTCGCCTGCGGCCCTTGGCTTGGCCAACTCTTCCCGCGCACCGTCGGCCCTCATTTTATTTCCACCAAGCAGGACATTTTTTTCTTCGGCACTCCTCAAAACGACCCGCGCTTTAACGAAGGCAACATCCCGGTCTGGGCAGACCACGGCGACCATTTTATGTACGGAATTCCTGGAAACCAGGCTCGCGGCTTCAAAGTGGCTGACGACACACGCGGTCCAGAGTTCGACCCAACCGCGGGCCAGCGTTTACTAACTCAAGATCGATTGGAAGAGGCGCGCAGTTATCTCGCTCATCGATTCCCTGGGATGAAAGACGCCCCATTGATCGAGTCCCGCGTCTGCCAATATGAAAACACAACCGATCACAATTTCATCGTCGATCGGCACCAAGGCAATTCGAACGTATGGATTGTAGGCGGCGGCTCAGGCCACGGATTTAAACACGGCCCCGCCCTTGGCGAGATGGTCGCAAATCTCCTACTCAAAGACGAAACGCCAAATCCTCTCTACCGTTTAGCACGTTTCGAATCGCAAAAAACACGCCCATAAACTAACACAGCCACCAGAAGTGCTCCGATTTTCGAAGGGCCACCCTTTAGAGGCGTTCCGCTCTCCCCTGTGTTCCCTGTGAAACCCCCGTGCCCCTCTGTGGTAAAGATTTTTTTCACCACAGAAAGCAAGCTGTCAAACAGCCCCAACATCGCCAGCTACTGAATCTGAATCACGGTCTCCGAACTGCCAGCCTTAATCTCCTCCACTCGCGCCGCCACCTTCCGCGCCACCGCAAACAGTGACTTCGCGTGAGGAGAATCCTCTCCCTTAAGTACCGCCGGAGATCCACCATCCCCCGACTTGCGAATCTCGGGATCCAGTTCAATACTGCCAAGATACGCGATGCCAAACTGCGCAGCCGTTTTCTCCGCCCCGCCGCGAGAGAAGATATCAATTTCGTGCTGACAGTGCGGACAGACGAAGTAACTCATATTTTCGACCATGCCCACGATGTCAACCTTCATTTGCCGGAACATCTCGATCGCCTTGCGCGCATCCTGCAACGAAACATCGGACGGTGTCGAAACCACAATCGCGCCCGTCAGCGGCACCGTCTGAATCAGAGACAGCGCTACGTCGCCGGTTCCCGGCGGCAGGTCGATCACAAGATAATCAAGCTGCCCCCACTGCACCGATCCAATAAACTGTTTGATGATGGAATGCAGCATCGGCCCGCGCCAGATCAGCGGCTTGTCGCCAGGATTAAGAAATCCAACCGAGATCACCTTAAGCCCATGCGAATTGATCGGCGAAATCTGATTCTCGCCCATCACCTTGGGCTGTTCATTCGTGCCCAGCATCAGCGGAACATTCGGTCCGTAAACGTCGCCATCCAGCAATCCAACTTTGTTCCCCATCTTGCTGAGTGCGATGGCCAGATTAACCGCAAGCGTAGTCTTGCCGACTCCGCCCTTGCCAGAACCAACTGCGATGATGGCATTAACGCCAGGTAAAGGTTGCGGAGCGGGTTGCTGCTGCCCAGGAGAATGCGAGTGTGCGCCCATCCCCTAATTATACGGGAGGAGAAAGGAAGCCATCAGCAGCCCAGCTATCAGCGCGGTAATCAGCACGACGCCGTTAGCAATATGGGGTCCGGTTTTACTGAAAGCTCACAACTGAAAGCTGAGACCTGTACCTAGTGCCCGCCCTCCAATTGCACCTTGCCCCGAAACATCCAATACATGAACACGAAATATCCCACCGCAAGCACCGCCGCAAATATCCACCACACCAACCCCACGCTTAATCCGTGAGCGCCCGCAGCCGAGTTATAAATCGTTAGATCGTATCGATGGTCCCGCGCCGGCAGCATCACCGGGTAAGTCGCAAACGCCGCACCCACCAGCATAAAAGTGATGTAGAGGCTGGAAGCAGCGAACGCGAGTTTTTCCTTCCCCTTAGGATTCGCCCACAGCATGATGCCAAGGCACACCACAACCACTGCCGGAATAAGTAACCCGGCTTTGTGCTGGCGATAGTTATCCATGATTTCCGGGCGAACAAAGTAAGTCGAAACCAAAGTCATAAATGTCAGAAAAAATTGTACTGGCCAGCATAGCAACGCCAAGCCCCGAGCCCGGCGCCCAAGATCCTCATCAGTTTTTAAACCAATGTAATAAGAACCGTGCGCCGCAAGTGTAACCAGCGCCATCACCCCTGTAAGCGCCGTATACCAATCCAGAATCCCGATTCGCTCTTCGAGTTTGAAACTGACCCACAGAGGCTCGAAAAAATAGCCAGTGGAGTCGAGCGGAACTCCCCGTATCACATTGCCCAGCGCAGCGCCGAAAAATACGGCCAGCAGAATACTGGAGACGCTGAAGACCACATCAAAAAAATCTTGCCACACGGTGTTATCAATGTGAGCGCGAAACTCAATGCCGATGCCACGCAAAATGAGCAGCCAAAGCACAATCATCAACGGAAGATAAAAGCCGCTGAAGCTAGACGCGTAGATTCGAGGAAACGCAAAGTACAGTGTCCCTCCGGCCGTCAGCAGCCAGACCTCATTGCCGTCCCACACCGGTCCGATGGCGCGCAACACCCGCCGCCGCTCGTCATTAGTTTTCGCCGCAATCAAATAAATCGCGCCCGCCCCCAGATCGAAACCGTCGAGAACGGCATAGGCGGCGATCATCACCGCAACAATCCAAAACCACACGCTCGCCATTCTTACACTGCCTCCGCAGCGTTCAATTCAACCAGTTGATCGGAGTCCGGCCCGTGCTCGATCTCGCGCCACACCAGGAACAGTCCCAATATTCCCAGCACCATGTACATCCCCATGAATCCCAGTAGCGTGAACATCCCATTCCCCGCTGACACAAACTTCGAATAACCATCTGCAGTGCGCATCAATCCATACACCACCCAAGGTTGCCGTCCAAGTTCCGCCGTCATCCAACCCGCCGTGTTGGCAATGTAAGGAAACGGCGCCGAGAGTAAAAGTATCCACATCATCCACCGCGCGCTGTACAGCTTCCCACTCCAAAGCAATAGCCCGGAGAGCGCCATGATCGCTATGAAGAACGTCCCCAGCCCGACCATGATGTGATAGCTGTAATACAGCAGCGGAATATTACCCGGCCAATCTTGGCGCGGAAACGCATCCAGACCGCGAACATTCGCATTCCATCTGCGGTAAGTCAGCATGCTTAACATCTTCGGAACCACTATCGGGTTATCGATCTTACCTTGTTCTTCGTTAGGCTGACCTACGATGACTAATGGCGCGCCCTCCTGCCCCTGAAACAATCCCTCCATCGCCGCGAGCGTCACAGGCTGCAGATCAGTCACCAATTTACCCTGCCGGTCGCCGGTCGGAACAATCTGCAGCACACTGAATAAGCATCCGGTAATCACGCCGATCTTTATAAACACTCGCGCGTGTTCAAGGAATTTGCCGGACAGCATATAAAAAGCTCCCACCGCAGTCATGACAAAAGCGCCGGTCGTAACCGCTCCGCACATCGTATGCGCGTATTGCCATCCCGCCCACCGGTTCAGTAAGAACGCCCAGAAGCTTGCCAGTTGCAGGTTCCCATCGGCATCCGTGTAATATCCCACCGGATGCTGCATAAACGCGTCAGTGGCAACGATGAAGTAACCCGATAACCACGAGCCCGCGAACACCGCTACCGCCGTCCACCAATGCCCCTTCGGGCTTAACCTCTTCTCTCCAAAAAGAAATAATCCAACCAGCGCCGACTCCAGAAAGAAAGCGAACATTCCCTCCATAGCTAGCGTCTGTCCGATAACTCCACCCGCATAGCGTGAAAAGTGCGACCAGTTAGTCCCGAACTGAAATTCCAGCGGAATCCCTGTAACCACACCTAACACAAAGTTGATACCGAAAATCTTCGCCCAGAATCGCGCCGCTTGGTGATAGATAGGATCATTACGCCGCAACCCAATCGTCTTCAGCACAACTATAAGTAGTGCCAGCCCCATAGTTAGTTGGGGGAATAGATAGTGAAAGGTTGCGGTGAAAGCGAAATGGATGCGGTGAATGAGAAGTGCGCTGTCCATAAAGATGTCTCAGTGCATTTGCTGAAGTCTTGCAGCGACGTGGCTTCGGCCGCGCCGCTTCAAGCCAACTGAATCGGGCTCTGGCCCACGATGCGATCCACGACCAGGCATTTCTCCTAACATCTCTTCCTGCGTGCCGTCTCCGCGCGACGTATCTCCCGCCGCCGCGCGGCACCCTCGTAGCGCCGCTTTTCGTCTTCCGTCTCCGGAACAATCGGGACGACCGGCAATCGATTTCCTGCAATGTCCACCGCCACAAATGTCAAATAAGCGGAACTCACATGACGGCTCTCTTCCGAGCGGTAGTTCTCCACCCACACCTTTACCCCAACTTCCATCGACGTGTGAAAGACGCGATTCACCGAAGACCGCAGAATCACAAAGTCTCCCACCCGCACCGGCACAAGAAAATCGAGATGATCAATGGAAGCCGTAACCACGTAAGCCCGCGAGTGCCGATGCGCAGCCATAGCTCCCGCAAGGTCAATCCAGTGCATAAGCCGCCCGCCCAGAAGCGCATTCAACGGATTCGCATCGTTCGGCAAAACGATCTCCGTCATCTCCGAGATCGATTCCCGCACCGGTCGCGGACGGCTTAACTTCGACTTATCGTCATCGCTCATAACTAATCACACATCGATATCAATCAAACTTCATTCGCCCTTGGCACTGTTCTACTGCTGTCATCCCGAACGAAGTGAGGGACCTCTACCCCCTCCACGGCAAACTGCGTCAAAGAAGTAGAGCTCATCGCAAATCAAACAAGTACGCTCCCCCGCGCTCGATATGTCTTGAGATAAGAACTTGCGAGCCTAAGCACACGCGAGTCCGAGTGCGCTGCCAACCAAACACCGCTAAATAAATCGTAGATCAGCTCTCCATGTTCAACCGGCGCATGCCCCCGCTCGCACACAAAGCAGAGAGTAAGTCTCTCGCGGCTAACACGGGCAACTGAAAACCGTATCGCATCCCAATCCCGGCCGAGCGGAAGATGGGGACACGCCGCCGCATTACCGAGATTGCAAAAATCGCGCGTGTGTTCATCGGACGCAGGCAGTTCGCTGCCCGACCCGAGACAATTCCCCTTCCACCCCGCTCCCAGCGGCAACCGCGAAGGATGCGGCCACCACCCGTCACTCACCATTTCCACCGGCACAAAATACGGGCAAGCCAAATTGTCTCCTCAAAAGAACAGCCATTGTAACGCGGGACGTGACAGGAATGCCGTGATATGAATGAGTGGAGAAAAAAGTGTTTTACTTGTAGCTGCAAAGACTCGAATTTGCTGAGCACCGAGAACTGACAACCGAGAACTCCCTTATGGACCGCATAGCCATGTTAAGTCAAATCCTCGCCGCGAACCCCGATGATTCCTTTGCCCGCTACGGCTTGGCGCAAGAATATTCGAATGCCGGCCAGATCGATCACGCATTACAGGAATTTAAAACGTTGATCGAAAAAAATCCCGATTACACGCCAGCATACTTCATGGCCGCGCAAACACTAGCCAAAGCCGACCGCATAGACGAAGCAAAACGCATGCTGGTAGACGGCATCTCTTCCGCAAGACGCACCAGCAATACCCACGCCCAATCAGAAATGACCGCCATGCTGGAAGAACTAACCCAATGATCACCTCACGTAGCTGCGGACACATTCGTCCGCCCCTCGCGAAGCGCAACAGTGCAGCGCAATCGTCGAACCATATCCCAGAGTCGTTAATCTGACAGCTCGAAGTGACAGCCGAAAACTGAAAAATAAAAGCTGAGACTGAGAGGTGAAATCTAAGAGCACCCTTAGTGCTAAACTTTTTTGTTCCGCGGAGGCCCGATGCGCCGTCTTTCTTTTTTCCTGCTTCTCCTTTGCAGCGTTCCGATTTTTACTCTCCCAACTCAAGCGCAAGCCATGCGCCCCTTCACCTTCGAAGACATGATGAAGCTGAAGCGAATAGGCGACCCCCAGCCGTCACCCAACGGCAAGTGGGTGCTCTTCGCCGCGGTAGACGTCGATCTAGCCGCAAACAAAAAAACATCCCACATCTGGATCGTTCCCCTAAACACAAACAATGGAGCGACGGGCGTCTCGCCCGTCCACCCCGGCCCTGGAACGCCAACTACTGAGCGCGTCCTAATCCCCGAGCAGGACGGCGACCGTCCGCGCTGGTCACCCGACGGCAAGCACTTCGCCTTCATCTCCAATAAAGAAGGCGGCGGCCAGGTCTGGATCGCCGATTTCAACACCGCCGACGGCACAGTCACACGCGCGCACAAATTAACTTCGATTGCCACCGAAGCCGGAGGCGAACTCTGGTCGCCCGACGGCAAGAATATTCTCTTCACCTCGGACGTCTACCCCGAATGCGACGGAGTCCCGGACGCCGAGGCGGCATGCAACGCAAAAAAATTGAAAGAGATTGAAGATTCGAAGGTCAAGGCCATCATCTTCGATCGACTGCTGTATCGTCACTGGACTTCTTACAAGCGCGGCATGCGCAGTCATATTTTTGTTACTTCCGCTGACGGCGGTGCGCCTCCGCGCGATCTGACGCCCGGCGACTACGACGCGCCCGAATTTTCGCTCGGCGGGCAGGACGACTACGCCTTCTCGCCCGATGGGCAAGAAGTTTGTTACACCTCGAATCATGATGAAGTCGGGGCCCTTAGTACCAATAACGATCTGTTTACCGTTCCGGTGAACGGTGGAGCGGCGAAGAAGATCACCGACAACCCTGCGAGCGATTCGACTCCCCTTTATTCGCCGGATGGAAAATATATTTATTTCAATTCGGTGCGCACCGGCATGATGCAGATCTGGCGCATGCACCCGGACGGTAGCGCGCAGGAGCAAGTGACCTCGGACAATCTGAACAATTGGTTTCCGCACATTTCGCCGGACGGGCAATGGCTGGTTTTTCTGTCGTACGGAAAAGAAGTGGAAGGCCATCCGGAGAATAAAGACGTGATGCTGAGAATCATGCCGCTGAAAGACGGCAAGATTGACGGAAAAATCGAAGTGCTAGCCAAGCTTTTCGGAGGGCAGGGAACTATCAACGTGCCGTCGTGGTCGCCCGATAGTAAGCAACTGGCGTTTGTCAGCTACGAGCTGATTCCTAAGGCGGAATAATCGCGCAACGATTGGAGCAAGTTCAGTGACCGAGCTGGCTTGCGCGATGGATCGAAGAGAGATCCCTCCACTGCGCGGGCCGACTTCTTCGCAGGAGCGAAG
>PLBX01000323.1:0-2038 GCA_003135495.1 Acidobacteriaceae bacterium
TTTTTCGAGTCGGTACATCCAGTGGCCGAGATCTTCATTTTGGAATTTCAGCTCGTTAGTCACCACCTTCCGTGCCAGTTCGTTCGCCGACATTCCCAGGCTCCCGGAGCCCGATTGGGAGAATGTGGTCGACCCGAGCAGAATGATGGTCACTATGAGGGTCGCGATGAGGATCGCGGGGCTGTGAATCAGTCTCACAGCCAAAGGCGGCATCAGTGCGCAGGACGCTTTGAGCCAGCGAGGCATGTGACCATTTCCTTCAGTGAGACGTACAGTGCCAACGGCTTGTAGATCGGCGTCGCTGCCGCAGCCCTTTCGTTCCTCACAATTCGATTGTCGGACAGCATGCACCCAAAAAGCTGGTCAAAATCGCGCACTCCCCCAGCAGATCCGCAAGGACTGTTTGCTTGCCTCTCCGTCTTGCACCACAAGGCAGCTTGTGCAATGCGCTGATGCCTATCCGAAGAACTTGGAGCCGGGGCTGTTCGGATTCATGAAGTTGTGGTCTGAGAGACTTTAGACTGGCCAATCGGCGCCAGCCCTGTCGGACCCTAGACCTTCTTGAGCCACGGTTGTCGAAGCCTCATACGACCGTCGTCATCCCACTTCACGACCGCATCATCTTCGTTGGTACGCTCAACTGTGCCGAATTCTCCAGTCGGCTTTCCGAAGTTGCCCAAACCCTCGACGCGATCTCCGGGAATCAATTCCTGGTCGCTGGCAGCGGGCTCGGCGAGCGGTGGCCTCTTGGCACGGTCTGAGTCGGGAGTTGCCCCTCGATGCGACAGAGGCGGTTGGGGAGCTTTACGCAGTTTAGCTATCGGATTATTGATCATAGCGTCATACTTCCAGTTTCTTTCCAGGCGGCCAGAGCGCCCTTCGCTGCCACTGTTCATCTCCTCGATAGATACAGCATAGGCTTGGAAAGAATGGTTCGGCTGGTCCAAACTGCACAGTTTGGACAATGAGTTTGGCTAAATGCGATAGCTCAGGTTTGTTGTTAGGTGGAAACAGCACAGGGGGAGTCCAGAACCTTCTCCCCTCTGTCTCCGTCAAGCGATTCAGGAAATGTTCGTCTCGCAAAGACTCGCGGCAAGGGGCGCTTCTCCATTGTAGTTCCGCGTGCACCGTTCGAATGCCAAATCCTGAGAAGGCGGCTTTTCATTCCCCATCCGCTATTTCTGGCACCGAACAACGTATACTCGCGACATACTCTGATGTCCGCTGAAGAGATACGAAAATGCCAGACGAAGAGTGGATCAAAACACTTGAAGACGGCAGAAAAGTGAAATTCATCTACCAAGAACTGCCGGAAGACGGCGCATTTATCACCGCTCAGCTTGCACGTAATGAGGTCGTCTATTCTGTCGTCTTGACCAAGGCAGGAACCGGCTCAGTCGTGAAGATGTCGAAAGCCATTTCGAGGGCGAGCTTTCGAAGAAGTAATGACACTCGTCGCAGAAGACCGGATCCTACAGGATTTTCCGGATTGCGTATTTGGCTGGCAGATTGGAAAAGTGCCTCGCATGGCGAAACGGAAAGTTTACAAAACAGCTGCAGTCGCCCGCGCCAAGGCTGCCTCCTCGAAAGCTCGATCCGCCCGATCCGGCAAGAAGAAAGCCTCCCGCGAGGCTGAACTCAGGCCGAAACAGATCCTCTCCGTTCGTTGTCCCACTTGTGGTGCCGGCTCGGGAGAGAAGTGTAAGCTCGGCACTGGCTTGGCCCGTACAGCGCCGCATCGAGACCGCCGGTTAACTGCAAAAGATTTAGCCTAGGAGCCTAGCAACGCGCGGTTAGGACACTGCTCACACATGCCAGTGTAGTCTGCCACTCTGAGTGGTGCGATTCCTGACACCTTGGCGATTGTTCCGAAGTGACGGACAAATCGGAAGTTGACTCTCTTGCGTGGCTGACCTCAGAAGCATAACGTTAATTAGGTGATCTTTCCTCGGTGTAGTGGAATTCTTCTCCATGTCACGTCTCTGCCCGGCGGGCACGGTATTGGCGATCTCGGAAATTCCGCCCACGAGTTTGTGGA
>PLBX01000323.1:2046-6053 GCA_003135495.1 Acidobacteriaceae bacterium
AACTCTTCAGGAACAAGGCCTTCTGTCCCGGCAAGACTTAACCAATGCACCGCCGCTCCCTGAGGGGCGCGTCGAGTACGGCCCGGTAATCCACTTCAAACAGGGCCTGCTTCGCAAAGCTGCCCACACTTTCCTGGTGGACGGTGCCCACACTGACCGCGGCGCATTCGACACTTTTTGTCAAAACAATGCCGATTGGCTGGACGATTATGCGCTCTTCATGGCGTGCAAGGGAGTCTACAAGGACGCGGTCTGGGTACATTGGGATCCGGGACTGCGACAACGGAACTCCGCCGCGCTAAAGGAATGGCAAAATAAGTTGTCGTCCGAGACAGCGATCCACAAATTTGCACAGTTCGAATTCTTCCGACAATGGGAGAAGCTAAGAACTCACTGCAGTCGTCGCGGAATAAGCATCATGGGCGACATCCCGATCTACGTCGCTCACGACAGCGCTGATGTATGGGCTCGTCCTGAGTTGTTTCGGTTGGATGAGCAAGGCAAACCCAACGCCGTTGCAGGCGTTCCACCGGACTATTTCAGCGCAACCGGCCAACTTTGGGGAAACCCTCTCTATCGGTGGGACGTTTCTGCGATGTCGGGTCACCGATGGTGGATTGATCGCGTCCGCGCTTCTCTCAAACTGTTCGATCTTGTGCGACTGGATCACTTCCGCGGTTTCGAGGCCTATTGGGAGATCCCAGCCAGCGCCTCGACGGCGGCTGGAGGCAAGTGGGTAAAGGGCCCTGGGGCGGAGTTTTTCCAAACCTTGCAAACTGAGTTGAACGAACTGCCATTTGTTGCTGAAAACCTCGGCGTGATTACTCCCGAAGTGGAAGCTCTTCGCAAGCAGTTTGGTTTCTCCGGCATGAGCCTGCTCCAGTTTGCATTCGGAACGGATCCACAAGGGCCCACCTTCCGGCCTCACGCTTATTCTCACGACCTTGTGGCGTACACGGGCGGACACGACAACGACACCACTGTTGGGTGGTGGACCAGTTCGGGTGTAGGGGAGAGCACTCGAACCGCAGAAGACATCCGCAACGAACGCGATTTCGCCCGGGCATACTTAGGGTTTCAAAACGAGCCGGTCAATTGGGTATTCATTCGCACCGTCTTGGCGTCCGTGGCAAACATCGCCATCATCCCCTTGCAAGATGCATTGAGTCTTGGCAGTGATGCGCGCATGAATTTACCTGGCACGGTAAGTGGAAACTGGAGATGGCGTTACAAACCGAAGGCTTTGACGAAGGAAATTAGTGAACAGTTACGGAGGCTGACGCTTCTCTACGATCGTTGACTGTCTTTGTGTCTGGCTTTTATCAAAGTTGGGATGGCATAATGGCACATGCATGCTGAAGCAGTCAGATACGATGCGATGCCATCGCTGAAGGGGCTGATTCATGATGAGAGCTACTCGGTGACGTGCGCTGAATGCAGTGTCAAATATCATCTACACTACGACAGCGAAGCAGAGGTTTCGGCCACGTTCTGCAGCATACTAGCAAACGAAATTGTCACGGCTCGACATCCCGACCACAAAAGCAATGTCGTGCTGGATCTAGCCGCTCTACGCCGGGATCGGTCGCGGAAACCAGAAGTGGCATGGTCTATCCGGACCCGACTGGTGAGTACGCAGAAGAAGAGGCCAGACGTCCCGTAGAATGCCCTACCCCACTTCTTCAGCCATTGCCGGGCTAGAGCGGTGACGGCTCGTCCTCGTTGTCCTTCTCCTCGCGAACGAACCTCTTCTCCAGGAAACGCTGGGCCAAGTCTCTGCCCCCGATACCGAAAGCGATTGCCAAGCCGAGCATCAGGGCTCCGAAGGCAATTCCGAAAGCCACCAGCATGGTCTGCTCTGCCAGTCCCAGTTCTTCAAAAACGACAGACAATACGAAAACGATGATGATGCTGCGGACAGCGAGGCTCAAGACCCGGGGTGAAGGCAAATTCGCATTTACCCCAGCTAAGAGAGCGGCGCGAGAAAAGAAGCCTGCTGCCAGCAGTCCGAAAAACATGATGAACATCGCTACGAAAAGACGGGGAAGGAAAAGAAAGAATCTTGCGATTTGCTCCTGCAGACCCAGGATTCCGAGCACATTCACACCCAGCAGGACGAAGCCGAGCCAGGCCACCCAGAAGACGAACCGGCTCAACACTTCCGTCGCCGACGGTAAAGCGGCCTTGGTGAGCAGTTGAGAGGCGCCTGCGTTTTCTGAAAGCTTGTCGAACTTGATGAGCCTCAGAAGGCTGCGCAGACCCGCTTTTACAAGGTACGCGATCACCCAGCCCACAAATGCAAGGATCAGCATCACGATGAGACGAGGAAGGAAGTGGGCGAAACCTCTGGCAATCTCGTGCAGCGCCTGACTCAGTTCGCTGATAATCATTTCCCGCATAGTTGCCTCACTCTCTTGATTTCCACATCTGCAGCAGATACGGTTTCAATCGCTCGAACTCAAGGCATAAACCTTCGATGTTGTTCTCGACGTCGGCCCCAGAAGCGTTACGATTTTCCGTGAGGAACGTAAACGCTCTACCGCGGAAAAGGGGGGCCAGGGCCTGGATGATATGATCCCGGCTGATCACGCCTTTCTGATACGAGGCGGCAAACTCGTAAACCGTCCTGACCCACAATTCCGCGGGGTAATGAAAGTCCTCTTCTCCCAGGCGGGCGATTCGCTGGAGTTCCGCCAGAGTAGAGGGGGAAAGAATTGACTGAAAGATGGATTCGAGTTCGGAAACTCCGATCGAGAACATTTCTCGCAATCTTTTCCGATTTACTCGCAGTGGTTCCAGCAGCACTTCCTGGTCGGCCCCGGTAGTAGGGGCTGGCTGGGAACCAGCCACCACACTCCAAACGGGGAAGTCCGCGTCCAACGCTGAGAACAGGGCGCCGGCAGTTTGTCGCAGGGCTGGAACCAGGTCAGCGCCACGCCGCTCGACGTGAAGCTTTTCTCCGAGGAAGGACTGGCAGATACGATATTTTCCCGTGATTGCCGCCAAGGTGAGGCGGAGTTCAACAGCGGCCTCGTCCGTTCCATCATTCCAGACATTTTGTCCAAGGAATTGACTTCCAAGACGGCCCGAGAACGCGAACTCTGGCGAATATGCCTCACGGATTCTTAACCCGTAAAGTGCGCGAGTCATTGGGTACAGAAGATTCGTTATGAGCAGCCCTTCAAACTTATGACGGCGATATGTGGGGGTCACAAGATCGAAGCGGTCACGATAAATGGGGCCCAGAAGCGTGGAGACCCATTCGGGTTCGATGTTCGAGGACTCGGGCGAGAGCACCACACAGGCCTTGGCTCGAAGCAGTTCGGCGGCGGCCAGAATAGTGCGCAACGCAACTCCGCTCGCCGGGCTGTTCGCATACTTCGTGCTGATTGAGTGCAAAGTGCGGAGTGCGTAAACATTCGAGGCTGGGCGTACGTCATCGATGGTGACGCCCGTGACCAGTTCGGGCGTGCCATCCCGTGACCCTCCATCGACATTAATGATCACGGCTCGCTCTCGGGGAAATCCGCGCAGGATGCCGATCTGAATTGTTTGAACGATCGAACCGATAGTTTTCGCGTTATTGTGAGTGGGCAAGCCCACCAGGATGTCTACTTCGCCGACATTCATGAGTTGGCGGAGAAAATCATCTGTAAGAACGCTCTCCTCTGCCAATGTCATCTCCGTTCGAAGTACTGCCGCGTGCCCCTGTATAGACACGCACCTTTATTTTTATTACTTGCTCAGATTCGGCGGAGCCGAAACCAGTAAAACTGGTAGGGCCCCATCGTTAACAGATACGGCAGGTCGTTCACACGCGGAAACATATTCTTGCCGAACATTTCGATCAGAATATTTCCTTTGTAGCGTCGCAGATCCAGTTCTACAGCCTGCGCCGTGCTTGAAAGATTGTTGACCACGAGCACCATCTCGTCGCCCAGTCGCCGCACATAGGCCAGGATTCTGTGATTGGCTGGGTAAAGAAACTCAATCGATCCCCTGCCGAA
>PLBX01000335.1:0-262 GCA_003135495.1 Acidobacteriaceae bacterium
GATCCTGTTCTGCGCCGACGATAGTTGGCACCGGAACCGATTCCAGCGTCGTCAGCGCTTTCGGTCCAACATACAGACGCGCGACGGTCGGGCCACTGGGGTTGCCGACAGCTGCGCCTAGCATTTCCACGGGAGCCGTGTCCTGCGAGTTCGGGTTTTTCGGATTCTTGGGAACGTTGAGCGGGTTACGAAGAGTGACTAGGGCTGAGTTCTGTGAATCATCGGGAATGAAAACGGCGGCGAAGTACTGATCGGTCACTCC
>PLBX01000335.1:268-9251 GCA_003135495.1 Acidobacteriaceae bacterium
AATGGCCAGCCGCTCAATGTTGCTATTGTATTGATAATTAATTTGACTGGCGGCGTAAGAGGCGAGAGAGACTTGGTCTCCGAAGCCCGCAGGCCAGGCAGGGTAAGCCGCGACTTGACTTCCCTTCGACATCACAGAGGTTTCGACGTGGACTGCGTAAGTGTGGTCGAAGCTGAAACTCTTGCGAACGGCTACATCGCCATCAGCATATACAAACGTGATTTTGGATGGGGCATTCAGAGTGCCGGAACTTGAGGCTACGTAGAGCGCGGAATTCAGCCTGTTACGTTGGCCTTCGTCGTAGGTCCACAGGGAAAGCGGGTATCCGTACTTGTCCGCAGCGAGGTGGTTAACGAGATCTAGGGGTTGCCTTTTGTCGTCGTCGTATTTTTTCAGAATCCAGGATTTGACCTGCGCCCCACGGTTGGTGAAGGTGATGCGGTATAGATCGTTCTCAACTACCATTTCCGATTCAGAAGTAGCTTGCTTAGCAGCGCCGGCATTCAGCGTGGGGACCACTGCTTGCGCCGCTTGGACCAGGTTACTAGAAGCGGGCTGCGGCGCTGTCTGAGCCTTACTTTGGGTTGGCGGTGCTGGGGCAGGCGCTTGAGATTGCGGAAGATATTTTTTCAGTATCGGCTGGAACAATACGATGACAACAAAGGTCAGAGCAAAGACAAGAAGCAGTCGACGCTCCATGCCTGGTTCTTGCTGAGGATTTTGGAATTCTGCCAAATTTACTTTCTCAATGACTGCACAGGTCTGTTGATTGCGGAAGATGCAATGCTGTTTTGTTCGGTCTTCCTGTTTCCGCCTGAACAACCGGATCAAGTCCACCCTCGGCCAATGGATTACATCGCAAGACGCGCATGATTGCCATCAGACTGCCGCGCGCTACTCCATAGCGATCTACCGCTTCCATCGCGTATTCGGAGCATGACGGTACATACCGGCACGAGGGCAGGAGCATGGGAGAGATCGCCCATTTGTATGCTCGGAGCAAAAACAGAGCGACGGTTTTAGGAATCTGATTCATCCGGTTTTCCCTTCCCCTGTCATTCCTTTTCATCTGCTGTCATTCCGAGGAGCGAAGCGACGAGGAATCTAGGTTTTCCTTGGCCGCGCGAAGAACCCAGATCCCTCGCTTTGCTCGGGATGACAAAGTTGAAAATTACTGGGTCCGTTTGCCCAGAGATTTTTGCATCACTGCAAATGCGCTGGCGACCTCATTCTCCAATTCAGCGAACTCAATTTTGAGCACGGACTTCTTCGGATTGACAACCACATCGGCCGGAATACAAACTCCAGGCCACTGCAAACGAACTGCCTCGCGCAGTCTTCGCTTGATGCGATTGCGTTCGACCGCTCCGCCTAAGACTCTGCCGACGGTAAATCCAACCCGCCATCCGTCGCCTCGTTCGCGCAACAAATAAAATACGGTCATGTGTGGGGCGAAGTGGCGGCGGCCCTTCTTGTACACCCGTTCGAAATCGCTGTGCCGGAGCAGCCGCATACCGCTGGTAAATCTGGCGCGTTTGCCGGGTCGTGCCAAATTAACACCTGCATTCGTAGCAAGTGGCGCGACATCATTCACGATTCAAACTCGGGTTGCGGAATTGCCACCAATTCCGGAAAAGGGAATCGGCTATTCACGGAAGCCGGGCTTCACCGACACCCGCTTGCGCCCCTTGGCGCGCCGGCGNNCTTCACCGACACCCGCTTGCGTCCCTTGGCGCGCCGCCGCGAGATCACCGCTTGGCCGCTCTTGGTCTTCATCCGGGTACGAAATCCGTGCGTCTTCGAGCGGTGACGTCGGTTAGGTTGGAATGTCCTTTTGGGCATGAAACTTCGCTGCTCCTAATTCAGTTAGTCGGTGCAATAATAGCTGTAGAGCGAATGAGAAGTATAAATGACGCAGGGCAGACGGGCAAACTGGCAGCACGATCAAATGGTTCGGCGCGCACAACCCGATTCCATTGTGTGCACATTTCTTGAAGCATTCCACTTCACGATTCTCTGCACCATGCTTGCGGCAGTTATAAATTCGCTACTTGACAGACTTTCTTTTCGCGTTTTGAATTCTCGAACTGAAAGAAAAATCTTTCGCGAAGTTTTACGCCAGCCAATTTTTTTGTGCTAGTATGCGGACCGTTCCTGCTCATTGAAAAATTTTGCTCGCTCCAACAAAACCCGCACCGCCGTGCGGGGTTTGACTGGCTGGAAATGAACACTTTCTTACGGCAATCAGTTACTTCTAACCCGCTCGCCTAGGGCGGAAGTACTATTTAAGAACTTCTTATGTCGGTTTCAAGTTCAACGCTTGCTCCCAATCCGTGGTTGCGCATTCTGGATGCGCTGGAAAAAAAGATCAACCGGCACTCTTACGATACCTGGTTGAAACCTACTCGTTACAGTCACTCCAGCGGCGGTACGCTTTTCGTGTGGGTCCCTAAAGCTGAGTTTTGCCAGGTGGGCGATAAATATGCCGATCTGATTCAAGAGGCTCTGGACAATCTGGGCCTCGAGTACCAGGAAGTGAAGTTCGTTCCGCCCGGGGACGATCCCGCCGAGACGCCGGTCCGCCACAACGGAGGCCTTTCCGCATTCTCCGCGCCAGCCACTCATCCATCGCAGTCTCGCTTCGACTGGGATGGAGCGGCACAGCTCAATCCGCGGTATACGTTCGACGCTTTCGTCATCGGCAGCGGAAATCAATTTGCCCATGCGGCATGTCAGGCTGTTGCGGAGCGTCCGTCGAAGGCTTACAACCCGCTGTTCCTTTATGGCGGCGTTGGTATGGGCAAGACCCATCTGATGCAGGCCATCGGCCACGAGATCAAGCGCCGGACGCCGCAAGCAGCCATCTGCTATGTATCGAGCGAGAAGTTCACGAACGAGATGATCAACTCGTTGCGCTACGACAAGATGATCAGCTTCCGGGATAAGTTCCGGACGATGGATGTACTGCTGATCGACGACATTCAGTTCCTGGCGCAGAAAGAGCGAACGCAGGAAGAATTTTTCCACACGTTTAACGCGCTGCACGAGTCGATGAAGCAGATCGTGATTGCGAGCGATCGTCCTCCAAAGGAGTTGGCCGAATTCGAAGATCGATTGCGCAGCCGTTTCGAATGGGGATTGATCGCAGACATCCAACCGCCGGATCTCGAAACAAAAGTCGCCATCCTTCAGAAAAAAGCAGAACAAGAACGCGTCACTCTGCCGACCGATGTGGCGTTATTTATCGCCTCTAATATTCGCTCCAACGTGCGTGAGTTGGAAGGCGCGCTGATTCGCCTGGTCGCGCACTCCTCGTTGATTGGGGCAGAAATCACTCTTCCGTACACGCAGCAGGTGTTGAAGAATTTCATCGACTCACAAGCGCGTAAAGTGACCATTGAATCGATTCAGAAGGCTGTGGCTGAGCAGTTTGGCTTGCGCCTGGTGGAGATCAAGGCGAAAAATAATTCGCGCTCCATCGTCTATCCGCGGCAGATTGCCATGTATCTCGCCAAGCATCTCACCGAAGCGTCCCTGCCAGAAATCGGACGCCAGTTCGGGGGCAAACACCACACGACGGTGTTGCATTCGGTGGACAAGATCGAAGGCGTTCGCAAGGACGACAAGGATTTGAACAGGCTGCTCAATAAACTCACCGAGCAATTAGGCGCGTAGCTGCGGTTTCCGCCGCCTTTTCCACTCTTCAGTCCTGTCTTCCTTTCCTCTGGCTGTGAAATATTTGTGGAAACTGTGGGATACGGGGCAGGAATCAGAAACAGGGCCGAGGGTTGCGCTGGTATCCGGTGAAGCGCGGCTCGATTCTCCACACGAAGGGTGAATGTGGAAGCGATTGAAACTTTGGACACCTGGACCTGATTTCCACTTTCCCGAGGCGCCTACGGTTACTACTGGTTTTATTGCTTTTGCATTTGATATAAGAAGAGAACAGAAGTAGAGTCGGATTCGCAGTTTTGAGGGAGATTCCCTCAGGGGCTAAAGCCCTGACGTTGGAACGGATTTAGCGGCACGGCTAAAGCCGTGCCCTACCCAAACCGATCTGCAGTTGAGTATGGGTTGAGGCGTATCCTACCCAAAGTCGAGCCGAAGCAAGGCGAATTGTGAAACCGGTTCTAGAGTCGGGAGACCCAATATGCCGGTGGAAGTCGCTCCTGCCATTGCCGCAACGACCATGGAAATTACGGTCAGTAAATTCGAACTCCTTCGCGAACTGACAGCCACTCAGGGCGTGGTGGAGCGCAAGACCACGATTCCGATTCTCTCCAACTATCTTTTCGAGGCCTCCGGGGACAAGTTGTCGCTGACGGCGACCGACCTCGATCTGAGCCTGCGCACGTCGTGCAATGCGAAAGTTAAAAAAGAAGGCGCGTGCACGATTCCGGCGCGCAAACTTTATGACTACGTAAGGCTGCTGCCTGACGCCGACATCACCATCCGGTTGCTGGACAATCATTGGGTCAGCATTCGCTGCGGCCGTTCCAATACGAAGATGGTGGGGATGGCGAAGTCGAATTTCCCTGGCCTGCCGGTGTTTCCGTCGGCGGGAGCGATCAAGATTCCGGCGGCCGTGTTGCGGTCGATGATTGCGAAGACGGGATTCGCCATAGCGAGCGAAGAATCGCGCTACACGCTGAATGGCGCGTTGATGGTGTTGAAGCCGGAGTCGATCACTATGGTCGCGACTGATGGACACAGACTGGCGCACGTCGAGCGCTCAGGAGAAAAGTTTGAAGGCGTTTCTGGCGAGATGAAGACGCTGATTCCGAAGAAGGCGATGGACGAGTTGAAGTCGCTACTCGATTCCGATATCGAGACCATCGACTTTGCCAAGGACGAGTCCACTTTATTTTTTCGCGTGGGGCCGCGGCTGCTTACATCGCGCCAACTCACTGGGCAGTTCCCGAACTACGAAGCTGTGCTGCCGAAAGATATTTCGAAGTCGATTGCGCTTCATGGCGAAGAACTGGGATCGGCGATTGCGCGCGTGGCGCAGTTCGCGGATGAGCGATCGCGCGCGGTGCGCCTGCGCCTGGAGAAGAGTGAGTTGAAAATCTCCGCGTCGTCGACTGAGACCGGCGAGTCGGAAGATTCGATCGAAATAGCCTATGACGGGGAGCCGATGGCGATTGGATTCAATGCCCAGTATTTGATGGATTTCATCAAAGCGACGGGCTCGGGCGAGGTGAAACTGGAGTTGAAGGATGCGCAGTCGGCGGGGCAGTTACGTCCTGCCGAGGGCGACGATTACAAGTACCGGTACATTGTTATGCCGATGCGGATCTGAGGGCGCTGCGGGTCGCGCCGCCTGCCTGCCGACCCGTAACCCTACTCGAAGGGGCCTTTCGCGCCTGTAAAATAGATATGTGCGCGAAAATCTATTCCAGCCTGCTCATTCTGTGAAAATTCTGGCGCTTGCCCTGGTGCTTGCGCTCCTGATATTCCCCTTCGGTTCCAGCATTGGGCCCGTGCCGCTATTTGCTCAGGCAGTATTGCCGTCGGGACTTTCGTGGCTGGCTGGACTTCCGGTGTATGACCACATTGTGATCGTGGTGGAAGAAAACAAGAATTACGAGCAAATTATCGGGAATAGGAATGCACCTTATATCAACGGTGTTCTCAAGAAAGAGGGAGCAAGCCTTACGCAGATGTATGCCGAGGAGCATCACAGCGAGGGCAATTATTTCTATCTGTTTTCGGGAAGCGACCAGAGCGCTTGCTGCTCCGACAAGATTCCGAAATCGACGTTTAATAAAATTAATTTGGGATCGGAGCTGATCCGTACCGGCCATTCTTTCAAGGGATATTCGGAAGGATTGCCGGAGATTGGATCGATGGTGGACAGCAAAGGTTTGTATGCGCGAAAGCATAGCCCCTGGATGAGCTTCTCCAATGTGCCCAATGGCAAGACGATAGCGGACTCCTCGAACCTGCGTTTTCCGCAGGATTTTCCTAGTGATTTCAATCAACTGCCAACGGTCGCCATGGTGACTCCGGATCTCAATAACGACATGCATGACAAGTCGATTGACCGCGGAGACAAATGGCTGCGGCAGCACTTTGATGGTTATTATCAATGGGCGAAACAACACAACAGCCTACTGATTCTGACTTTCGACGAAGACGGCGACGGCACGTGGGTGGGGCGCGTGACCAATCCCGGGGACAGCGATGCCGGCAGGAGAAATCGGATTGCAACGATTTTTGCGGGGGCGCATATCAAAGCAGGCGAATATCCGGAGGACAAGGGCGTGACGCATGTGAATATCCTGCGGACGCTGGAGGCGATGTATAAGCTGAATAAATCGGGAACGCAACAATGGCAGGCGCTGAAAGCGAACATCTCGGACAGCTTCCTGATCAAAGATATTTTTGACGTTTCGCCGGCAGGGCNNACGGCAAACCAACGTTTAGATTTGCGGCCTTGGTTGGTGGAGGAAATGCGATGTTGTCGGGCTTCAAGCAATTTATTTTGCGCGGCAATGTGGTCGATCTGGCGGTTGGCGTCGTGATTGGCGCGGCCTTTGGGACGGTGGTTACGGCGCTGGTCAAAGACCTCATCAATCCTCTGATTGCGCTGCTGGTAAGCAAGCCAGACTACTTTACCGGAGTCTCTTATACCATCAGAGGGACGGCGTTTCCGGTTGGCGACTTTATCACCGCAGTCATCAGCTTTCTGCTGGTGTCCGCAGCGATATACTTTTTCGTAGTCACGCCCATCAACGCTCTCGTTGCGCACGCGCGCCGCGCTACAGTACCGCCCGATCCCACCACCAAGAAATGCCCGGAGTGCCTCAGCGAGATTCCGATTGACGCGCGGCGGTGTAGTCATTGCACGCAGTCGGTGGCGGCGTAGGATCGGTCGCTAACGCTTGTTGCAAAGGTGACGGGAAAAACGTCAAGAGCGTTAACCACTAAGGACACGAAGGTACACGAAGGGGAACTCGGGTCGACGATTTGCTTCGTGTTACTTCGTGTCCTTGGTGGTTGATTGCCTTGTGCTTGGCGAAATCGGGCAAATTCCTGTAAAATCATCTCTTGCAACATGTTTCGGCAACAGGCTTGGAAGGAATAACAGAGTTATGGCACGAGTTTGTGATGTCTGCGGCAAGGGTCCCCAGTTTGGAAACACTATCAGCCACGCCCACAATGTGAGCAAGCGGCGCTGGAATGTAAATCTGCGCCCGGTTCACGCCAAGGTGGGAGCCGCGACCAAGCACATCCGCGTTTGCACCTCGTGCATTCGCAGCGGCAAAGTCGTTAAGGCGTAGCGTTCGGCAGAACGGCCTAGGCGTAACGTCAAAGGCATAATAAAGATCGAAGCCCGCAGGACTAAAATCCTGCGGGCTTTTGTATTTCTGCTGGCTGTTCGCGGGCGAGGGCGCCCGCTCCACACGAATCTATTTTGCGTCGACTAGTCGCACGTCGAAGATCAGGGTGGCGTTGGGCGGGATTGCGCCGGGGTATCCGGCGGCGCCGTAGGCTAGGTTTGGCGGGATGCGGAGTTGGCGCTTGCCGCCTACTTTCATGCCGACTACGCCTTCGTCCCAGCCTTTGATTACCTGGCTGGCGCCGAGCATGAAGTCGAAGGGCTTGCCGGTGCCGACGGAGCTGTCAAATTTCTTGCCGTCGGTTAGCCAGCCCGTGTAATCGACTTTTACGTGCTGGCCGGTCTGCGCGGCGGGGCCGGTGCCGATTTTGATGTCCCAGTATTCGAGGCCGCTGGGGGTCTTGGTGGGCTCGCCGGTGACCTTGGTCGGGCCGCTGGTGGCGGGGTTGGCGGGTGCTTTCTTTTTGGCCGCAGTTTGGGCCACGGATAGTCCGGCTAGTAAGAACAGGGTGATGGCGATAATTCCGAGTACGATTTTCATAGTGTCTCTCTCTCTTTCTTTGCGGCGCATTCTTTGCGTTCGCGCGCGCTTCTTTGTGTCTCCCTCTTTTTCTGCAATTTGTACTAGGCTTTATAAATTCCTGTCGAGCTGCGCTCGGGTGGACGGACGAATGCGTCCGTCCCTACGTGAGGGCCAGGGCGATTACGTCTATTTCTACTAATACATCTTTGGGCAGGCGCGCTACTTCTACTGTGGAGCGGGCCGGTGGCGCTTTCTTGAAGTAGCGGCCGTAAACTTCATTCATGGCGGCGAAGTCTCCCATATTTTTTAGGAAGACGGTGCAGCGCAGAACGTTGTCCAGGCTGCTGCCTGAGGCTTGCAAAATTGCGCTCACATTCTTGAGGACGCGGTCGGTTTGGGCGCTTATGTCGCCGGAGATAACCTGTTGCGTTGCGGGATCGATGGGAATTTGCCCTGAGGTGAATAAAAGTCCGGCCGCTCGAATGGCCTGCGAGTAAGGGCCGATGGCTTGCGGGGCTTGGTCGGTGGCGATTACTACGCGCATGAGTTCTCCTGCTTGCGGATGTTGGCTGGGATTAACGGGAAACGTGATGATTAACGCAGATTGCAGTGGGGGAAGTCAAACGGGACTCAGTGAATCGGAATCGCTTCGTCGCGAATCGACGTGGCGCTGGCGGTGGCTGCCGAGCTTTGCTCGGCTTGGACCCTTCGGCTTCGCTCAGGGCAGGCTCCAGGGAGCGCCCGTCTCCACACGCAACCGGCAGTTAGAACAACGAGCTTTGGCGGCGGGTGGGGGTGATGCCGAAGTGGTCGTAGGCTAGTTGGGTGGCTACTCGGCCTCTGGGGGTGCGATTCAGGAAGCCGATTTGGATTAGGAAGGGCTCGTAGATTTCTTCTATGGCGTCGGGCTCTTCGGCGAGGACTGCGCCCAGGGTATTCAATCCGACGGGCCCGCCTTGATATTTTTCGATAATGGTGAGAAGCAGTTTGCGGTCGACTTCGTCGAAGCCATGGCGGTCGACTTCCAACATGCTGAGGGCGGATTGTGCGGTGGGCAGATCGATCAATCCGGCGGCTCGCACTTGAGCGTAGTCGCGAACGCGGCGCAGGAGGCG
>PLBX01000194.1:0-8187 GCA_003135495.1 Acidobacteriaceae bacterium
GACGGTTCTGGTTACGGCGGGGATTCCGGCCTTCGTGCGGCGTCCGCGTGGCCGCGACATTTTTGCAGCGTGCGGACAGTTGAAACGGACAGTAGAAATCATGCCGGTTGGGGGAATCCAAAACGGTTAGTCGAACCAAGCGATCGTCGGCATGGCGATACGGTTCTCCGACAATGTTGCGGCCGGCACAGCTAGGAAGTGCTTCGGGCTGCGGATCGATTGAGAGCGGTGTATGAGGAACGATTCCTGGAATTGGCGGCAGCCCGAAGTTCGACACGAAAGGCTGCGAATGCCTGAAGGGAAGGCAGCCATATACGCCCTCCGTGTTCTTCGAGAATACGGCAGCATGCGCTGAGCGAGAGGGTGGTGGGCTTGTTTCCGCCTTCTGGAGCGAGCAGCGAAGTGAACGAAATCGACTCCGAAGAATCGCTCGAAAGCCAGTCCGCCGGATAAAAGTCAATAAACACCACATCGTTTTGACCCTGCGTGCGAATCCAGACGGTGGAGTTTTTCCCGGCATCCATCTGGGCGCTTATCTGTCCGGCAAGATGAAGGCAGACGTGAAGGACCTGGTTGGAGTCGGCAAGCACTTGCGGAAGGGAAGAGGCGAGTGCCAATTCGATCTTAGTGCCATTCGCTTCCAGCTTCGGAGCCAGCAGGCGTGCGGCGGTTTGCAGAACGGAATTGATATCGACTTGCGCAAGTTGCGCCGGCGATTGACGGGCAAAAGTCAGTAGGCTGGCAACCAGCGTCGTCGTGCGCCGAACCTGCTCCCCAATTTGCGCGGCCTGAAGTTGTTCCTCTGGCGGTAAATTCGACGCGCTAAGCAAATCGGAGTAGCCCAACATTGCAGTTAGCGGATTGTTAATCTCATGGGCTGCACCTCCCACCAGTTGACCAAGAGAAGCCAGTTTTTCCGACTGGATCAGTTGTCCCTGCAAGGCCTTGAGATCGTCAAAGGACCGGCGTGAGTTTTCGAGAATTCTTGAAAGTTCGGAACGCAGCAGGCGTTGACGCCAAAACACAACGATTCCCATCCCCACCATGGTCAAAAGACTGACCGCAATCCGGAACGACTTTACGGCAGGCGGAAGGTGTGAATTTAACTCAGCGTACATCGCCGCCAGAAGAAGACTGAACAGAGCCAGCATGCTAAGCCGAGTAATCCATAGGCCGAGTATGGGTTGCGAAGGTTTGGAGTCCGATAGGTTGAGGCGCTCAGCGAGCAACGGGATCGCGGCCATCCACGCCATCGAAACAGTGAGCGGAATGTCGTAGATGCTGCCGCTGTAATAAATCTTGTGGCTGAGTGCCCAGTTCGCAACGTAGGAACTCGAGGCATAGAGCGCGCTGGCGCCCAGCAGCTGCGCGTAAAGCTGCCGCCAACCGCCATGCGCGGTATAAGCGAGGATGGAAAGAGATATCAGGAAGACAATTTTTTCCGTCAAATAGGCAAGATTAAAATTGGCGCTGTAGAAGGCTTCGTTGACCTCCACCGTCTGCCACGGAATGACGGTGTAAACATAAACAAAAACCCACCACGTTAGCAGCAGGGTGAAGTCGAGCATGCGAATGCGTTCATTCCGTTCCTCTTCCCGAAGATGGGGAAGTACGGCCAACGCCGCAATCATCGGGACGAGATGAAGAAACAGAACGACGTCTCCCAGGAAAGGGTCGGGTACGTCGACACCTTTCAGTACCTCAAAATAGTTCCACATGCCCTGGTAGATAAGCCATAAGGCCATGCCCGAGCTCATCAGAATCCAGAAAAGACGAATGTGGAGGGTAGGGCAAAATCGATTTGAAGTCTTAGGCAGGAAAGCGGCGGTGGCAACCAGCAGCAGAGTGCCCTGGATAAGGTCACTTGCAATGGTAAGCGGAGTTCCTCGTTGCATAACGACGGAAGCCGCTATTTGGGCGAAAACCAGCGCCAACACTGATACGCCCCAAATGTGGTTGCGTTGGCCCAAACAAAATACCTCAATTACATTCTAGAGTGAGAGGGCTCTAAGGAAGGGTTACTACAGTAATTCACTCTGGTTCGGAATAACCGATCACGGATGCCTGAAGTTAATTGGCAGTGGGCCTTTCTTTGGGACAATCCGGCCGCAGCGAAACTTGGCAGCTCAGGATCTCAACTCAGAAATCGGAATACGGAGCGCATGGAGTTTCGTTCCATTTGCCATTAGAATAGCCGTCTAACCATGCAGCTGAATTTAAGTTGTATCCTTGACCGGGCCCGCGTACCGCATTATTCATTTTTATTCATTTGTTAAACAGCGATTGCTTACCATAACTTGGGATTGCATAATCCCGATTGGCTTGGCGAAAGACTTTTGTCCCGGATGATCCCCCGATATCGAGACCTGTGGAGATTTCGCGCTCCCCTGAGTGCCGGAGAGATTCGGCGCACGGAGCGCTGGCTCGCGACCGCTCGCGTGGCGTTGACGATCGCCGCGGAATTAGCTTTGTGGATGGAGCCCGCCCGGGGCTTTATTTATTCGCGCTGGCTGTATTGGTTATTAACCGTATATCTGGTTCATGCGGTCGTTGTAATGCTGCTGGTGCGCTTCCGCCATCAGTCGACGAGGGCGTTTCGCCTGGTAGTGCACTCGGCCGACATCCTGTGGCCCGTGCTGATCTCGATGTTCGCGCCGGCGCAGCATAGTCCGTTCTTTCTCTTTTTCGTCTTCGTGATGGCGGCGGCAGCGTATCGCTGGGGGTTGTGGGAGACGGTGGGCACGGCTGTGATCGCGGTGGCGTTGTTGTGGATTGAGGCGTTTGTATTGCGCCTGGGCTTGGAACCTGTAGCGGATCAGTGGCTAAAGGTAGTGCATCAACCGCGGCTCGGTGTCAGCTTACGGGAGTTGGATCCGCAGCAGCTGTTTCTAAGTTCCGTGTATCTCATCGTGCTCGGTCTTCTGCTCGGGTACATGGCAGAAAATCAAAAAAAGGCGCGAGCCGAGCGTGCCGTAATTACCAGAGTCCTCAGTTCGACACGGGTGGAAGCGGGCCTTACTGGGAATATGCAGCAGATTCTCGGCGAGGTTACCAGCATTTACGGAGCGCGGCGTATCATTAGCGCTTCGCAGGAGACGCACAGTTATCGTGTCTTTCTTGCGGAAGTAAGCCGTGGCGCCGAAGGGGTTCAAACTCTGCGCTGGCGTGAAGCTGCTCTGGAAAGTGAAAAGGTGTATCTGTTCACTTCGCCAGTGGATGCAATCTACGCGTCGCGCTCCGCCGATGGCTTTCAAACCGTGATGCTCGATGCCAAGGGAGTGCGGTTGCGCCATGCCGACACGGAATTCCTGGAGTCACTGGCGAAAGTCGAAAAGTTTGACGTTGTGGCCTCGGTGGGCTTATTGTTTGGCACCGAGTGGTCCGGCCGGGTTTTCCTGTTCGATCCCCAAAAGATGGGAAATCCGGAAGAAGAATTGCGGTTTCTACAAGAGTTTGCGCAGCAGGTGGGCCCGGCAATCTACAACGTCTATTTGGTTCGGCGGCTTCGCGAGCGGGCAGGAGCGCTGGAGCGAGCTCGTTTCGCTCGGGAACTTCATGATGGGGCAATTCAGTCGCTCATTGCGGTGGAAATGCAGCTGGATGTTCTGCGCCGGCAGTCCAGCACGCAAGCTCCCGTAGTGAATGCCGAACTGGGACGAATTCAGCAGTTGCTGCGCGAAGAAGTTTTGAAGTTGCGGGAACTGATGCAGGAGATGAAGTCGTTCGAAGTGGATGGGGATCGTCTGCTCGGCTTTATAACGGACACAGTCGAACGCTTTCGGAGGGAGACTGGGATCGCCGCGGAGTTTGTCAGCGAACTGGAACGAGTGGATCTCGCGCAAAAAGGCTGTCGTGAAGTGGCGCGTATAGTCCAGGAGAGTCTGGTGAATGTGCGTAAACACAGCGGGGCTCACCATGTGCTGGTGCGTCTCGCTCATCGCGCCGGTAATCTGCAACTGACGGTTGAGGATGATGGAAAGGGCTTTGGTTTTTCCGGAAGGCTGTCTGATATGGAACTTGAGAAGGGTGGCAAGGGGCCGGTGGTGATACGGGAAAGGGTCCGCTTGCTCGCGGGAGAAATCGCTATAGAATCTACGCCTGGTCACGGAGCCCGACTGGAAATCCGGATACCGCCATCAAGAAGGACGGAAACCTTGAGGACGGATCGTGGATAGGCTAAACNNAGGCATGGGCCGGCATAGCCGCCCGATACGCATTGTGATTGCCGACGATCACCCGATTTTCCGGGACGGACTGCGGCGCCTGCTCGAGTCGGAAGCGGACATGAAGGTCGTGGGCGAGGCTTGCGATGGCTTGGAGGCCGTTAAACTAGCGTCAGAGTTGAAGCCTGACATTCTTTTGCTCGACCTGGCTATGCCGCATCATACCGGTCTGGATGCGTTGCGCGAGCTCAACTCCAACACTGGCGGCGTGCGGGCCGTGCGCATCATTCTGCTGACCGCCGCGGCAGAGAAGAAGCAGGTGGTCGAGGCTTTGCAACTAGGAGCCCGCGGTGTGGTCTTAAAGGATTCCGCCACGCAACTACTGCTAAAAAGCATACACGCCGTGATGGCTGGCGAATATTGGGTGGGACGGGATAGCGTCTCGAACCTGGTGCAGTACCTGCGGAACCTGATGCAGAGTACGAATGAAGAATCCAAGCAAAAGAAATTTGGGCTCACTCCGCGAGAGCTAGAGATCGTTTCGGCCGTGGTCGCGGGCTACTCAAACCGGGAAATTGCCGAGTACTTCAAAATTAGCGAAGACACGGTAAAGCATCACTTGAGCAATATCTTTGACAAGCTTGGCGTTTCTACCCGCTTGGAACTCGCGTTATTTGCCGTGAATCAGGGGCTTCCATTGAAAACTATTGTCTAGTATGCATTTCCCGTTTATGGGTTCGATTACGGGATCATTTATGGACGACTGTCTTCGGATTTAGTGCAAGAGCAGTTAATAGCACCAAGGTGCCATCTGCGGTCACGGGTGTGCCATTGGGTGGAAGACCCGATTCACGATATTTTTACAGGCACGGCGGCATTCTGACGCAATCACCGAA
The DNA here is from genome assembly GCA_003135495.1 of Acidobacteriaceae bacterium. Taxonomy (GTDB): domain Bacteria; phylum Acidobacteriota; class Terriglobia; order Terriglobales; family Acidobacteriaceae; genus Acidiflorens. The sequence goes on from PLBX01000194.1 coordinate 5,060, forward strand.
GTTGTCTTAGGAATACTGTCGACCCGGGGGCGAATCATGAAAGTTATGAAAGCAATTAACAGGTTGTGGGCTGAGGAATCGGGTCAAGACGTTGCCGAGTACGCCGTGATGTTGGCGGTAATCCTCGTGATCGTCATCGGCACTGTCCGCTTGATTGGCGGAAACGCAAACAACGTGTTCTCGCAAGTCGGAACCCAGATGACGCAGTAGTAAGCGGGTCTCGCTGCCTGCATGCAGTGAGACCATCCCATTCCTGCCTAAACTGTTCCCATGAAAGTGTCACCGCCCTGACGCAAGCGGTGAGGCACGCACGCCTTACTTCATTTCAAAACAGTATTAGCCTGCCGTGATGAAATTAAGTGCCGGTTCCAGGGTCACCTCGGTAGGAAGCAGCCATACTTGGCCCTCAGCGGCTAAAGCCGTCTCTCGCTTGTCACCTTATCGCAGCGGTAAACCGCTGCGCCACCCCAACGCGCAAATGCCAACCCAAGGCGCTCCTGGCAAGCACAGCCAGTGCAGAGCGGCCATTCAGATGAGCCCGGGCCAAATTGTTCTGCCTTTGAGTAGCGTGGCAGTTTTAATCCGGGATAGCGATAGCGATTTTGCTTTTTGAGTAGCTTAGCCGTTTTAATCTTAGATAGCGCCAGCGATTGTGCTTTTGGGTGGCGCAGCGGTTTACCGCTGCGATCCAAGGCCACTCAATTCCGCCGGCTTTAGCCGCCGACCGACTCCATCCGGCGCGATACCAGTTCCTGCAGTCCTGACATTCTCTCGGACTCGTTGCTGCTCTGAAAATGTGCCCAATAGGCAATCGCGCTAAGTGCCCCGAGGGCGCAGCCCCGCTTGGTGCGGAGGGCGGCTGATCGGTTGCTCCCGTAGTCATCCTCGTCAGGAAGGGGAAGAAAGGTGTCACTTCAAATGGCATTTTTTCGGCTGGGGAACCGATAGCGATGGGCTTGGTTTTGTTCAACGCCAGTTGATCGTTCCACGGGTCGACCTTGACCCTGCCGCCCAGCGGAAGNNAAAGGAGACATCTTGGTGGCGCTGCCATTCAGCAGGCTGTCTCCCAGATGCGCGCGGATCAAGTTCTTAAGGGCTGGAGCCCGCCATTGAACTGCTTTGAGGAACAAACCGGCGTTGGTCAACTTGTCCTTATAGGGCGAATTATTCAGCAGTTCCACAGCTTTTTTGTCAGCCGCTTCCTCTTCGCCGCGATCCCGGGCAAAATCCAGGCGCTGAAAAGTTCGTTCGTCTGGAAAGAACATTCGGTCGTTGAAGGCTGACCTGGTATCGAAGTGGTGGCCCAGAACAATATGCGCCAATTCGTGCGTCAGAATCATGGCCAGTGCCGCTTCGTCCGGAAGAACATCAATCATGCCGCGGCTCATTACAATGGTATGGCCGATGGTGTAGGACTCGAGCGGCGTGGTCATCATCACCCGGCATTTGACTTCGGGTTGAATATCCAGATTATTCGTGACCATCACGTTATTCACGACGGTCTGCAGCACTTTATCAATCTCGCCTTCCGGCGCAATCAGGCCGACCTGCTGTAGCCGGTCAATTACATTCATCTCCGCCTGGTGTTCCCAATCGCGCTGAGCTTCGAGAGGCGATGCGTCTTGTCCCTTCTGGCTCTGATCCTGCAATCCCTGCGGAGACTCCACCGTAATCTCGGTGAACTCGGAGTTGTGTTGCTGGTCTTTGAGGTTATATCCCCACAGCCGGGTTTGCGCTTTGTAATGAAAACTTTGTCCCAGCCGGTACTTAAGATCGGATTCCTCAGAATAGATGAGCGAAGGCAGCCAGACACCCGGCCTCAGGTTTAGGCGCCAGCTATCAAAATGCAGGTAATAACTGGATCGTGAGCTTGGGAAATAAGTTCCATTAAACCGGACGATGTTGTAGTCCTTATCCTCGATCCAGATACGTCCAAGAAAGAGGCCCTTGCCAGCGTTCTTCTTGGGAGCGACGTCGACCACGATGCACCGTATTTCGCCCAGAAACTCACGGCGGATGAAGCGAAAGGTGTAGTTCTTGGGCTGGAAGTCCTGATCAAGTATCGCCATTTGGGCGAAACCCAAAGGGTAGAACTTCATGGCGTAAACGTCATCCAGCTTGCCGATGATGCGTTTGCGCAGACTACCGGAACTCGGTGTCTTGAAGGCTTGGTCCGCCGTGCCGTCGGTCATATCCAATTTTCCCAGGAAATACAGGTCGCTGATGGGGACGGGGGCGTCAATCTCCTTATCTCGTTTTAAATTCTGAAGATAAGTCTCGACTACCGGATGAAGTTGCTTCATCTGCGCGATAAACAAATGCTCACGCTCCGCAGCTCGATCTATAACCTGCTCAAAGCTGGTGGCAGAGGCAAGGGATGGCTGGTCGGAGGGATTGCGCGCTGAAAACTGCGGAGACGAAGGTGCCGTTGAAGGCACCGTTTCGGTCGGCGAACTCTGGCAGAAAACAAAGCTAGCGCAGCAAGCCACGAAAATAATAAACGCAAAAGGGCGGGGAAGGAACGTATTGGTATCCATTTCACCTCAGATGCTAAAGGTCGATAACCTAGGACGCAAGTTGAAATGTTATATGCAATACGGCCTCAAAATCAGCAGGATGCCCATCCTTTAGTGCGGGCTTGAATTGAATTTTCTCCGCGGCGCGAACGGCGGACTCATCCAGACCGTGGCCCAGGCCTTGGACAACTTTAACGATGTGAATCTGGCCGCTCGACGCGAATACCACATCAAGGAGAACTTCACCCTCAATCTTCAGCTTCCGACCCTCCTCGGTGTAAACGGGATGAGGTTTGAAGATGATTTCGGCGGGCAAGGTGTGCGGAGTTGGTTCAGCCGACTTTGGCTTAGGTTGCGAGCTGGTTGTTACCACGTCCGCATCTCCAAATGAGCCTTGGCGAACCGCGCCTCGGGACCCAGAAACGGGACCGGAGCTATTGCCGGTCGCGACTCCACTGCCAAATCCCGTGCTCGCCACCACGCCACGCGCGCCATGCGAGCCCCCGGTTCCGTTGCCGTAGCCTGGTCCAACTGGCATATCGAAGGATCCCGCCTTCGCAATGGTTACAGCGCGGCCATGAGTGTCCGACGCCGGAACGCCGTTCGGATCGC
>PLBX01000194.1:8213-8507 GCA_003135495.1 Acidobacteriaceae bacterium
GCGTCTTCTTGTGCACCATTTCCGAAGGGACGCGAATCGCCTCTGGCCGAGGCGTTACCGGCTCCGCAAGCTTGGGCTCGGGAACGCGAAAGTGCTTGATCGGAGCGGGAGTCTGCGGCACCGGAGGCGGGGTGCTGACCAGCGTCACAAAGTGATAGTCATGCACCGGCAGAACTAATACTTCGGGATAAATGACCGCGGTGATCACGAAAAAGCTCATGATCAACGACTGCATCCCGTAACTCAGCACGAACCTTTCCCAACGGGTCTGAGGCTCGGGCAGCAGCCCAAGGG
>PLBX01000426.1:0-2669 GCA_003135495.1 Acidobacteriaceae bacterium
TTCGTTAAATTTGTGATTCGGATAAATCGCGGAAAGATCGAGTGTGCCCCAGGGGCGCGGGTCGAAGGCGGGCGACATCAGGAATGGGTAGAGTTGGGTCATGCAACCTAGTACAGATGCTCAAACTGGGCGCTTCGTTCTTTTGGAATGTATTGGACCAGTTCCTTTATTTGCGTTTTTCGAGCCCAGTTTGAACGGTTAAGTAGAATATTGAGATCGGGACTTAACATCTTTAGTCGAGCTTGGGCCGTCTCCCGCTGATCTTGATGGCAGCGCCTACAGCCCGCCGAAATACTTCCTCATCCGCTCCAGCGCCTTGTCGATATTTTCCATCGTCGTCGCGTACGAAAAGCGAATGTGCTCAGTGGTGCCGAAGCCTTCTCCGGCCACGGTCGCGACGTGCGCCTGATGCAACAATCCGTTTGCAATGTCGGCGCTAGCCTTTATGCCGCTCTTGCCAAAAAATCCCGACACATTCGGATAAGCATAAAACGCGCCTTCCGGCATAGTGCATTTCAGCCCTGGAATCGAGCGCATTCCGGCGACAACGTGGTCGCGCAGCCGAATGTATTCGGCGCGCATTTCTTCCACGCACTGCTGTGATCCGCTAAGAGCCGCGACCGCCGCCTTTTGCACAATCGACGTCGGATTCGATGTGGACTGGCTCTGCAATTTCTGCACCGCACTCACTACCACAGCTGGACCGAGTGTGTATCCCAAACGCCAGCCCGTCATGGCGTAAGTCTTCGAGAGCGATCCAACAACTAAAAAGCGATCGCGATATTCGCTCAGCGATCCAACCGAAAAATTCCTGCCCGTGTAATTGAGATAGACATAGCACTCGTCGGAAATCACCCAAATGCCGCGTTCATGCGCGAGTCGAATGACGGAGGTCATATCCTCAGGACTCATCACCGCGCCCGATGGATTCGACGGCGAATTCAAAATAATCATCTTCGTCTTCGGCGTAATTAGCCGTTCCACCATCTGCGCGGTCACGCGAAAACCGTGCGCCTCGTCGGCTTTGAGCAGCACGCAATTCCCGCCGGCATAACGCACCATGTCCTTGAACGATACCCAGTAAGGCACAGGCAAAATTACTTCGTCGCCATGATCGACCAATACCGAGATGACATTAAATAACGCGTGCTTGCCGCCAGTTGACGCGCACGTCTCATCGCGCTTGTAATCGGAGCCGAAATCGTCCGCGTGACGGCGGCTGATAGCATCCTTGAGTTCCGTAGTGCCGCCCACCGGCGTGTACTTCGAAAAATTATTCTGGATGGCCGCAATGGCCGCATCTTTAATGTGCTGCGGCGTGGCGAAATGCGGCTCTCCTGCGGTCGCATCGACGATATCAATTCCCTGCTGCCGCAGTTTGTCGGCCTCGGCCACGGCCGCCAAAGTGGCGGAAGGCTCGATGCGGTTGATGCGTTCCGTCAAGCGGACGGGGTGGGTGACGGGCATCATAACTGTGCTCATTTTTACCAGCTCTGCCTATCTGAAAATAATTTGGCTTATGTTCAGCCGCTTAAACCTGTCTGCTCAAGCTTTTCTTTTTCTCAATTTATTTTTCCCCTGCGAAGCCTTGCTGACCGCGGTCTGCTCGTTCCCAAATTTGTGCGCTACATCTATTTTCTCACGAAGCTTCTGTCCCACGATCTCGGGTACAAGACAATCTATGGGCCCTCCAAGTTGAGCCACCTCGCGCACCAGGCGCGAACTCAGGTAGGAATACTTCGCTGCCGGCATCATGAAAACTGTCTCCAACCCTGGCTGCAGTTTGCGATTCATCAAAGCCATCTGCAGTTCGTACTCATAGTCGCTAATAGCGCGGATGCCCCGAAGAATCGCCTGCGCCCCAACCCGTAGCGCGTAGTCGACGGTGAGTCCGTCGAATGTGTCCACCGTGACGTTATCTAGAGCGGCGGTCATCGACTCAAGCATCTTGCGACGATCGGCCACCGTAAAGAGCGGGTCTTTCTCGGGGTTACGAAGAATGGCAACGACCAGTTCGTCAAAAATTTTGCTGCCGCGTTCGATGAGATCAAAATGCCCGTTGGTAGGAGGATCAAATGATCCAGGATAGATGGCTTTGATTCGCTTCAAGGCGCCTCGGATAAAAACAATAAAAAACAAGTTCCAGGAAAGGAGGATTGTATGCGGGCGTAAGCGAAGATGGCAATCGTAGAGTTATGAAGCTGAATGAGTGCAGGGGCGGACGAATGCGTCCGCCCCTACGTGATTGTGATTACGGCTAGCGCCTCGCTGCCGGCACTTTCGCTGCTTCCGCCGCCGATGGCATGGTCGTCACCCGGCCCTGCGTGCCAGTAGCTTGCGCCGGAACTGCGGTTGGGGCTGGCGCTAAAGTTGAGGGCGTCAGTCCCAAAGACTTGCGCACTTCCGCATCCAGCTTTGCCATCGTGTCTTTATTTTCTTTCAGGAAGGCGCGGGCATTCTCGCGCCCCTGCCCAATGCGTTCCCCTTTATAGCTGAACCATGAGCCGGACTNNATCGAGCAAATCGCCTTCGCGCGAGATACCTTCCCCGTACAGAATGTCAAACTCCGCTTCACGAAAAGGCGCGGCCACTTTATTCTTTACGACTTTTACACGAGTGCGCGAGCCCGTTACTACGTCCCCTTCTTTAATCGCGGCGATGCGGCGAAT
>PLBX01000426.1:2728-8414 GCA_003135495.1 Acidobacteriaceae bacterium
ATGTGGCTGTCGCCCATTTCGCCATCAAGCTCTGCCTTTGGAACGAGCGCCGCGACCGAATCCACCACCAGCACGTCAATAGAGTTGGAGCGCACCAGCGCCTCGGTGATTTCAAGCGCTTGCTCCCCGTAATCAGGCTGCGAGACGAGCAGGTTGTCGACGTCCACGCCTAACTTTTTGGCGTAGCCCGGATCCAGCGCATGCTCAGCATCCACGAAAGCCGCCATCCCGCCCGCTTTCTGGGCCTCAGCAATCACCTGCAAGGCAATCGTTGTTTTGCCGGAGGACTCTGGCCCGAAAATCTCGACCACGCGCCCGCGCGGCACTCCGCCCACCCCCAGCGCGGCATCGAACGAAATCGCGCCCGTCGAAATCACCGCGATGGGGACGATCGCCTCCTTCGACCCCAGCCGCATGATGGAACCTTTACCAAACTGCTTTTCGATTTGTGCAAGGGCGAGATCTATCGCCTTGACACGCTCATCTGCTCGGTTGCTACGCTCGTCGGCCATGAATGGCTGCTCCTGTTTTCTCGATCTGGATCGGGGGTTCGAATCCCGGTAGCCTACACCCGCGGGCTGGGCAAGAAAGTGTTGGCTGTCACATCAGTTTCGGTCAGTTTAGCATGAAGCGAATAAAAGGCGAACTAAGAAGTTGATAGAAATGGTACGCGTTCCGTCCGCATATAACCGAAGATGTCATTGGCCCAAACGCAACCGCCAACATGGCAAGCATATTTTGTTCCTTCCCCAGTGTCCCTCTGTTCCCCCGTGCCCCTGTGGTAAAGATCTTTTCTTGCTAGACTCGCGATGTGAGCAAACTGAACGAAGACACAAAGAACAGCGCCGACTCCGAACGCGACACAATCACAAGCGGCCCATCCCTCTACCTGGTCGCCACGCCCATTGGCAACCTCGAAGACATCACGTTGCGCGCCCTGCGCGTGCTCAAAGAAGTTGACCTGATCGCCTGCGAGGATACGCGCCAGACGCTGAAACTGCTCAGCCATTACGGCATCCAGACGCGACTGGTGAGCTACCACGAACACAATGAGATGACCAAAGCTGCCGAACTGGTGGTCAATCTCGAGGGCGGAGCCAAAATTGCCCTGGTCACTGACGCCGGCATGCCCGGCATCTCCGATCCCGGATTCCGCCTGATCACGCTCGCTATCCGGCATCACGTGCCCGTGATTCCAATTCCGGGCGCATCGGCATTTCTGGCGGCGCTGGTCGCCAGCGGCCTTCCCACGGATTCTTTCCGCTTCAGCGGATTCCTGCCCTCGAAGGCGAGCCAACGCCGCAAACTTCTCGAGAGCGTGAAGGCATCTCCACGCACGCAGGTTTTTTATGACGCCCCTCATCGCCTGCTGGAAACGCTGGCCGATGTAGTCGAACTTCTAGGAGAAGCGCGGCATGTAGTCGTGGCTCGGGAAGTAACCAAGATCCACGAAGAATTTCTACGAGGTCGCGCCGCGGATGTCCTCCAACAACTCAAGGCCCGCGGAGACGTCAAAGGTGAAATCACTCTCCTGATAGCAAAAGCCGAAGAAGGAGAGACTCAACCCACATCCGAGGTCGTAAGCCTCAGCAAGCGCGTGCGCGAAATTATGGCCGCAGAAAAGTCGGATGAAAAAACCGCATTAAAAAAAGTAGCCAAAGAACGCGGCATCGGCAAAAGCGAAGCCTATCGCGAATGGCAGCAAAGCAAGTAACATTCACAAAGTAAATTGCTGCTGCTAGCCCAATGTCTCCATTCCCCGGTGTTCCCTGTGGAACCTCGGTGTCCCCTGTGGTAAAGATTTTGTCAGCGCCCTGGCAAGTCGCTAATGAAACACCTTTTTTGATTTCCGTTAAGTCTGCGGTATGCTCACTTCTTCGATGCCAGAAGACTCCCCACTTCAGTCCCAGACGCCCGATTCGCTGATGCTCTTCGGCTTCTGGTACCGCGCCTTGCCGTCAGACAAATTAGGCAGGGGCAAAATGGACACCATTACGCTGCTAGAACAGCCCTTAGTTATTGGCCGCGATCAATCTGGGAAAGCCTTCGCCCTCCGCGACGCCTGCCCGCATCGCGGCATGCCGCTTTCATGCGGACACTTCGACGGCCAGCAAATCGAATGCTCCTATCATGGCTGGAAGTTCGACGCCCACTCCGGCCAATGCCAATTAATCCCGTCCCTCGTCCCTGAGCAAACCTTGAAAATCGATCGTATTTACGCCGGCAGCTACGAGTGCGAAGAGCGCGACGATTTCATCTGGGTCTTTATTCCAGATCTCGGCCCGTCCGGCGCGGGTTTCACGAAGCGCGCAGCCGCTCCAACTTCCGCGCCAGAGATTCCAAAATTCAGCGAGCACTACAAACTCGCCTATCTCACCGCCGACCTTCCCTGCTCCGTCGATCACGGCATCATTGGATTGATGGATCCCGCTCACGGCCCCTTCGTCCACCAGGCATGGTGGTGGCGTTCGCAAAAATCAATTCACGAGAAGCACAAAAATTTCGAACCCATTCCCTACGGCTTTCGCATGAGCGCGCACACACCGAGCTCAAACAGCGCGCCCTACAAGCTTCTTCGCCTTTACGCCGATGCCGATTCCATTACCACGACCATCGATTTTGTGTTGCCCAACCTGCGTTCGGAAATCATTCGCGCCGGCAAATATTGGTTTTCTAGCCTGACCACCGTCACTCCCATCACGCGCAACCACTGCCGCATCGACGTAGTTGCCGCCTGGAATTTATTTCGCTGGTTCCCCTTCGGTCCCGAGCTCCTGAAATTTGTCTTCGCAAAATTTGTGGAGCAGGATCGCCGCACCATGGAACTCCAGTCCGAAGGCTTGAAGCACAATCCGCACCTCATGCTGATCGACGACGCCGACCGCCCCGCCAAATGGTATTTCGGTTTAAAGAACGCGATGTTTGAGATGAAGAAGAACGGCGGAGAGTTTAAACATCCGATCACTAGCCCAGTGACCTTGAGGTGGAGAAGCTGAGAAACCTTGTTTTTTAGTTTTTGTCATCCCGAGCGAAGCGAGGGATCTGTACATTACAGGCGAACCAAGACGATAATTCGCGATTAACTCCTGACTACTCTTTCACCAGCCAATTCAAAGCATCTTCCGCAGTCTCGAAAGTCACGGTTTCGCGCTGCGAAAAGAATTGGAAGTTTTCCATCAGCGCATGAGGGATGTGCGCCGTGCCAATCCATGCCGCTTTCTTCACGAACGGGCGATCAAAAGTTAGCACTTCCTTGATCTTCATAGCCACATCGTGGTCTATTTCAGTCCCTTCATAGTTGGCTAAAATCACTACCGACTTGGGTTTGTGCCGCGCCACAGTGTCCCTCACCTGCATGAGTAGAGGAATCATCTGCGAAGCCGTGGCATGCGAAAAATCCAGCATCAGTATCCGCTTGCCCTTGTGCTCGATAAAGTGAATACGATCATCCAAGGCCGTTCTCCGAATGGTTCTCTCTGTCCCTATTCTCTCTGCGGGGAATCTAAGGCAGAAGCCTTAGTGATACCTCGTGCCCTTGGTGGTTCATCTCTGCTGCCTCTGCCGCCCGCTGCCTCTGCGATCCCTTGTTCCCCTGTGCCCTCTGTGGTGAAGATTTTCCACCGCAGACAGAAAAGAGAACCCTACCCTAACAGCGATTCCACGACGCTGTAAACGTCATTCAAAGCCGCGTCCAGCGCCCCAGCATCTTTGCCGCCGGCTTCGGCCAAGTCCGGACGCCCTCCGCCCTTGCCGCCAACTTTCTGCGCCACAGGGCCAATAACTTTGCCCGCCTGAATGCGCCCGGTAAGGTCTTTCGTCACGCCAACAATAAGCGACACACTTCCGTTCGACGCCGAGCCCAGCACGATTACAGCAGACCCAAGCTTATCGCGCAGTTGATCGACCAGAGTTCGCATCTGCGCCCGTTCAAGATTGTCGACGCGATGACTTAGCACTTTCACGCCGCGAACTTCTTTCACTTTTTCGCTGATGTTCGCAGTGCTCAACGACGAAGACGCCGACTTCATCCGCGCCTGATCGAGTTCCCGCCCCAACCGCTTGATTTCAGCATCCTTCTTTTCGAGTTCGAGCCTCAACGCCTCGGCGGGAGAAGCCAATGTCTCCTCTTCGCCGGCCGTTCCATCCTTCCGCGCGGGTCCCCCATCGCGCGCGGGTCCCCCATCCTTTCGCGCTCTTTGCGAAAGGGTGGGCCCAACCAAACTCGCGACCACGCTTTCCAGTTCGTGATCTTTCCGGAAGTGGCGCAGCGATCCCTCGCCCGTCACTGCCTCAATCCGCCGCACTCCAGATGACACACTGCCCTCTTTCAGAATCTTGATCAGCCCAATCTCGCCCGTAGCCCCTGTGTGCGTGCCGCCGCAGAGCTCGGTTGAGAAATCTCCAATCTTGATCACGCGCACCTTGTCGCCATACTTCTCGCCGAACAGCGCCATCGCGTGGTACTCGTTCACTGCCACATCAATCGGCACGTCTTCCAGAGTTTCCACCTTCGCATTGGCAAGCACTTCACGATTCACAATCGACTCAATCTCTTCCAGTTCCTCATCCGCGACCTGGGCGAAGTGAGAGAAGTCGAAGCGCAGCCGCTCAGGATGGACCGCCGAGCCAGCCTGCTTTACGTGCGTGCCCAGAACCTGGCGCAGCGCAGCGTGCAGCAAGTGCGTTCCGGTGTGATTGCGGCGAATGGAGTTGCGGCGCTCGCCATCGACAACCGTATTCACGCGATCGCCCACAGCCAGCGGCTGCTTCAGCTCCGCCTTGTGTGCGCGCACTCCCTGCACCGGCAGCACGCAACCCGTGATTTCCGCAATCGTAGAATTCCCGTCCAAAGTCTGGAAAAAACCGGTATCGCCCACCTGCCCGCCTGAGTCGCCGTAGAAGCTCGTATGATCCAGCACCACCTCAACCGAATCACCTGCAGCGGCTGCGGGAACGCCCAAGCCGTTCTTGACGATGGCGAGAACTTCACAGTTGGTCGAATTGTGCTGCCGGTAGCCCTCGAAAATAGTCTTCGGCAGATCGCGAAACGCCGGGCTCGCCGACTTCTGACTGCCACCCTTCCACGAAGCGCGTGCACGGGCCTGCTCCGTTTCTTTGGCTTGTTCAAAGCCGGCTTCATCAAACTTCACGCCGGCATCGCGCGCCGCATCCACCATAAAGTCGAGCGGCAGGCCGAACGTCTCATAAAGGTGAAATGCCTTCTCGCCCGTGAAGCTGCCCGGCAGCTCCTCATTCAAGCGAGTGAGCCCAATCTTCAACACGCGATCGAATTGTTTTTCTTCAGCCTCGACAACCTTTGCTACGCGAGCGGCAGAATCCGTCAGTTCCGGATATGCGCCCTGCATCAGATCGCGTACGGCAAACACCATCTCGAACAGAAACGGCTTCTCCTGCCCCAACAGCCGCCCATGCCGAATCCCGCGCCGCAGAATCTTGCGCAGCACATACCCGCGTCCTTCATTCGAAGGCAGCACACCATCTTTGATCAGAAACGTGGCCGCACGGGCGTGGTCAGAAATGATGCGAAGGCTGGCATTGCCAACATTATTCTTCGTGTTGGTGAGTTCGGATGCACGAGTAATAAGCGGAGTGAAGAAATCCGTCTCGAAGTTCGAAACCTTCCCTTGCAGCACAGCCGCCACGCGCTCCAGCCCCATGCCGGTAT
>PLBX01000482.1 GCA_003135495.1 Acidobacteriaceae bacterium
CCGATGACTTTCTCCGAGTCATGCGCATTCATCTGGCAGCCGAAGGTTTCGAGGTAAAAAGTCTTGTCAGGGTTGTCGGCGGGCTGCGGCATGGAGCCAGTATAAACCAGGATACGGTTGAGACGGGGGAGCAGCAGGAGGCGGGGGAGCGGCTGGTTCAGGGGTGCAAGAGGCGGGGATGGAATGGAATGCGCACAATGTTTCACGTGAAACATTGTACTTATCGTTATATATGTATGTAACTGTACGTACATCTTAATTCAACTGAAGGCATGATAACGAGTTAAGAAGCGAGCGAAGGTACAGGGAAATGGGCCGGAAACTGGGGGATTTTTGCTTTTTTGCTTAGGGCGAGAATAGGAAATCGGCATCAACGGACGCTTCCGCGAAAAGAACCGGGCCGATGCCCTGCCGCGCGTCCAGCCGAACTTCCGAAAGTCATTTCGCGACGAGCGCCGCCCGAGTGCGGTTGAGGGTGAACTCCAGCGACTCCTTCGGAATTGTGGTGATGAAGGGACGAACCACCCAACCCAGGCCCTCGGGTATATCACGGGTGAGAGAGATGGCCTCCAGTTGGACGTAAACGCCGCCGTCCCGCTCCCAGAAGCGCCAGTATGAGTTGAGGCGCCAGAGATAACCGTTGTCGCGCCCTGCCGGTTCCTGATGCTCGTTCGGTTGCCCCGCATTCTCCACTTCTACGATTCGCGTGCTGTACGAAATGCCGCATGCCCGAACCTGGTCGAGATGCACATAGTGCACAGCATATTGCGTATCCAGTACTACGGTTACGACGTTCGCATCGCGGAGACGCAGAAAAACTTCGAAGTCATCACCACTGTGGTGGATGAGTTTCGAACTGAGCACACGCGGTGCATAGACCCGCGAATGCTCGTCATACGCCTGCATGACCGTCAGGGTTTTCTTGAGAGTGGCGCCGGGAATAAAAACGATGCCCGTCCAATGATGGATGAGGCCTCCTGGAACCGCGATGGGCGTTCCGCGATCAAGCGTCTCCAGCCTTTGGATCACTACTTCTCCGCGCTGCAGGCGCTGGTACGCCGCTTGATGTTGTTGCGGTGATAGCCGGTCCACACACAAGAAAGGTCCCGCTTCCACTTCATTTTGCATTCGCTTTTCGCTTAGCAGCACATAACGATTGAATGCGGCATTGGTTTCCGGCTTCAAATCGACCGCCGCTACGAAAGTACTGGCGAGCAGAACAGCGGAAATTAAAGTGATCACGGATGGATAACGGAGCATGAAACCCTCTCTGAGTTTAAGATGATTCGATGTTGAGCGCCCGCGTAAATGGAATCTTTCGTTTCGGTATTTACGAAGCCGACCCAAGCTCGGGGGAGCTGCGCAAATCCGGGGTCCGGCTGCGGGTTCAAGACCAGCCTTTTCAAGTACTGCTCGTATTGCTGGAGCGTCCGACCGAAGTAGTTACGCGGGAGGAGTTGCGCCAGAAACTGTGGCCAGCAGATACGTTCGTCGATTTTGACCATAGCCTTAACACCGTAATCAACAAGCTTCGCGAAGTCTTAAACGATTCGGCAACAAACCCGCGTTTTATTGAAACCCTAGCGCGGCGCGGATATCGATTCTTAACTCCCGTTGAATTTGTCCCAAAGCAGTCTGTGCCAGGATCCTCCCCTGTGGTGCCCGCGACAATAACTCCGGTCAGCATCCCGAGTCCTATTTCCACCCCTGAGGAGCTGAATATCTCTATCTCTAAGGACCCGGAGCCTCCTAAGGCAACGCCAACTGTCTCTGTGCTCACTCGTCTCGAAGATGTTCCCGTAGTTCGACGCAAACACGTGCGTGTCCTCTTCTTTCTGATTCAGGCCATGTATCTGTGTTTCTACGTCATCGCCCTGGCTCGATTGACGTTTGTGCACGAACTGCTGGAGCAGACCTTCGGTTATCCAGCCTGGGCAATGGCGTTGCTCGTGATCACTGCCGTCATCGGCCTGCCAATTCGGTTGTATCTGATCTCAGCCGTCGTTTCCGATCTCTCTGGCCTGACACAAAAATTCCATCGCCTCTTCCCCGTAACTTTTCTGCTGGATGAGTTGTGGGCGCTGTCTCCCTTTCTCCTGACTCCTCAAATCGGAATCGGTTTGGCACTTGCTGTCACTGCCGCGCTGATCTATGTTCCCTTCGCGCAACGGACTTTGCTGCTGATGGGAGACCGTTCTCAGCCCGCCAATTCCCTGTAGCTACTCGTCTGCGGTTACGGGAAAGGCGACACAAATACCCATCGGTCGCTCGCAAGAAAGTTTCCCACCGAGCACGCTGCGATACTCATCAGATTTGCCATCATCACGCCGATGCCGAACTGCCCCACCAACCAACGCATGAGTAGTAAGCTGCCGAGAATTGAGATGACTCCATTGCTAAGGTGGAAGCGCAGCAGGCGGACGCCCGTCTGCGCGAAACTCGACCCGCCGCGAATACAGCGGTCACTTCGATCTTGCCGATCTCGCCAATCTCGCCATGTGAATCGCTGGTGCCAGACAAAGTTGTGCAGCACCGCTGCCTCTACCGCGATTCCGGTTGCCAATAAATAATGGCAGCCAAGCGCGGTGAGCGCTTCCAGAGCCGCAATCTGGACTAAGACTCCCACGCCGCCAACCAAAACGAACTTTGCCGGACGCTGAAGCCTGAAACGCCTGACAAAAACTTGCGAGGCGTATTTCGAAGTGCCGCCAATTTTGGAATCGCTGCTCATGAGATCTTGTCCTCACGGTCGAGCGTTTCCTCACGATAGAGCGTTCCAGTATGCTGAATCGCCGAGACGATCAACATCAGAGACATTCCGCCAGCTCCAATAACGCCTCCCACGTCAAAGAGGGTCCAATGCGTCCCCAATACTTGCGTGCTTGGACAGAGGAGTAGCGCCAGGTTTCCAGCGGCTAACAACAGGCGTATTTCGGTTGGACCAAACTTCCAATACGAGAGCTGGAACTGACCCAGTGTGTAAGTAGCGAGATATGCCTCGATCGAAAGCATGAGGAAGGCGATGAGCATTGCGAACGCAATCGCGGGATGAATGTATCCCGATAGCGCAAGCCCTCCCATCAAGAAAAAGGCGGCAAATGTATCACTAATATGGTCTACGTAAAAACCATATCGTGGCCGTTGACAATTTCGCACCCGCGCCAAAGTACCGTCCAAACTATCCCCGAGCCAGTTCAGAGCGAGAAAGACAATGCCTAGCAATAGCGTGCAGCGGTTCCATCGCGCCAGTGCGTAGCAGGCTCCAGCCAGGCACTGCGCCACGAATCCGAGTAGCGTGAGATGGTCCGAGTTGACGCAGCGCGGCGTGCGCTCCGCTAGCCATAGTAGGCTTCTCTTTTCCGCGGCGGCCACGAAACTTTGCTGTTGTCGGGCCGCAGGGATGAAGGCAGGTTGTTTATCTCTTATGTGGGGATAGGTTTGGGTAGACATTGATCTGATCTCGCCTCCGATTGCGTCTTGCGAGACCGAATGTGCGACCGAACGGCGGTAAGATCAATGCAGCGCTGCTCATGCCGGGAACAAAGAAAGATCACCGGCTAAAGTGTTCAGGGGAATGGGGATTTATGGAACTATCACTTCTCTGCTGGCGTTCTGATGACCTATGTAGCGTCCAACGGGATATTTGGATTCCCGCTGCCCATCTTTTCGCGCAGATGATTCGCGATCAGTTTGCCGTGGAAGCGGCCGTTCTCGATGAATATTTCGCTGGTGCGAGAACCTGCCACGATTACTCCCGCAACGTAAACTCCGGGAACATTTGATTCCAAGGTCACTGGATCGCAGACGGGGCGCAGTTGTTCCGCCGAAAGTTCGATGCCTACGCTGCGGAGGAAATCGTAATCGGGATGGTATCCCGTAAGCGCGAAGACAAAATCGTTGTCCACGCGAACCGGGCCGGTTGGAGTTTTCAGGACCACGCAATCTTCGTTGATCTCGCGCACGGTGCTGTTGAAGTACGCCGTAATTTGGCCGGCCTTAATGCGGTTTTCGATGTCGGGACGCACCCAATACTTGACGTGGTTGTGTATCTGCGGTCCGCGATGGACCAGGGTGACTCGTGCACCATGCCGCCAC
The DNA here is from genome assembly GCA_003135495.1 of Acidobacteriaceae bacterium. Classification (GTDB taxonomy): domain Bacteria; phylum Acidobacteriota; class Terriglobia; order Terriglobales; family Acidobacteriaceae; genus Acidiflorens. Next base: position 4,096 of record PLBX01000482.1, read on the forward strand.
AAATCGAGCGCAGCCTCGGCCGCGGAATTCTTGCCGCCGACCACCAGCACGTCGGCATCGTAATAACGATGCGGATCGCGATAATAATGAAAAACCTTTTCCAGATCCTCGCCGGGAACTTCAAGCTTATTGGCTAAGTCGTAATAGCCGGTAGCCAGAACGATCTTCTTCGCGACATAGTCGTGAATGGCGCTATGCCGGTTAGTGGTAGTAACGCGAAAATCTCCATCGTTGCCGGTAATGGTCTTCACCCACTCATATTGATGAAGCGGCAATTCGTAGTGTTCGGTAACATGGCGATAATATTCGAGCGCTTCCAGTCGCGTGGGCTTCGCCAGTGCGGTAGTGAATGGAATGTCCCCAATCTCGAGCAACTCCGGTGTAGTGAAGAACACCATGTTATTCGGATAGTGATAGATGGAATTAACCAGGCATCCCTTGTCGACGATGAGAGCTTTGAAGCCCGCCTTCTGCGCCTCGATGGCGCACGCCAGACCCGTGGGGCCACCGCCCACGACCAGGACATCACACTTGGCATCCGGACGGGAGTCGGCCTGAGCACGCGGCAAAGTTTCTGGAATTTGTTGGACGGGCGAAGATGCGAGCCATTTCATGGTGAGTAATGGGTATTGGAAAACGATAATTCTAGCATCTGCGATGGCGGATAGAAGCCGACCGGACAGATGCGGCGGGAAATCAGAATCTCAACCACAGAGGACACAGGGGTACGGAGGTCGCTGGGGATCGTGGCTTTACTTCTTAATGCAGACCGCGACCCCGTCGCGAATGGGCAAGATGGTGGTGAATAGATCTGGCGATTCGAAAATAAGTTTGTTGAATTCCAGAATCGCTTTGGTGGGGGCGTCGGGATTGGGTTTTCGCAGCTTGCCGCTCCAAAGAACGTTGTCGGTGATGAAGAGACCGCCGCTCTTGAGGCGGGGAAGCGCCAGGCGAAACACGCGCGGGTAGTCAACCTTGTCGACGTCGTTGAAAATGATGTCGTACTGCTCTTTTTCTTCGGAAAGAAACTCGAGTGCATCGCCTACGCGAACTTTAATGCGCTTGGTGACGCCGGCCCGGTCGAAATAACGTCGCGCTTTTTCGGCACGCTTGGGATCGCCATCTGTGTAGATGACGCGTCCATCTTCGCCCACGGCGCGCGCCCACCAGATGGTGGAATATCCAATGGCCGAACCCATTTCAAAAATCTTTTTGGCGCCACTGATGACCGCTAACTGATAAAGCACGCGGGCGACCACGGGCCCGACGATGGCATAATCGTTCCTGGTGGCATCGGCCTCCATTTCCGCAAGCACTTCATCGCGGGGAGGCAGCGTCTCATAGAGATAATCTTCGACTTCGGGCTGGGTAATTCCGCCCATTCGCCAGTCTGGTTGAGCGACTTGCTTTGTCATAATGCTCCTTTGCAACTCTTGGAGAGACGGGCGTCCTCGCCAGTCATTTGTTGCAGCCAAATTCGATTCTGCCGGGCGGGGAGGCTCGGCTCTTCACTGGAGATTTGCAAGCTACGAAATTGTCTGGCCCGGTTTCATCTCCAGCACTTTTACATCAGGCACCAGCTTCTGCAATTCTGCCGGCGTTCCCGTCAATTGAGGAAAGGTGCCGAAATGCATGGGAATTACCGTTTCCGGCTGCAGCAGTTTGCAGGCATAAGCGGCTTCGCGCGGAGACATGGTGAAGTGATCGCCGATCGGCAGCATCACAATCTTCGGCGCGTAAAGATCGCGAATGATCGCCATATCGCTGAACACGTTGGTATCGCCAGCGTGGTAGAGTTTGACGCCATTGGAGAACTCGAGCACGTAGCCGCAGGCTTCGCCGCCGTAAATAATTTCATCGCCATCCTGAATTCCGCAGGAATGCACTGCGTGCACCATGGTGATTTTCACATTGGCGACGGTTTGCGTGCCTCCTTTATTCATACGCGAAATTTGTTTGACGCCTTTTTTCTGTAGCCAAAGACAAAGTTCGAAGATGCCGACCGCGGTAGGATTGAATTTTTTGCCAACATCGACGGCGTCGCCGATGTGATCGCCGTGGCCGTGAGTGCAGAGCATCACGTCAGCTTTCCTGACGTTCTTCTCGCTTTCGGGACACATGGGATTGTGGGCAATCCACGGGTCGATGTAGAGCGTCTTCCCTTCCGGCGTCTGCACGCGAAAGGTAGCATGGCCGAGCCACGTGAGTTCGATTCCTTTAAGATTCACGAATTACTCCTGAGGATGATGCGCGAACTGGCATTCTAATTACGCAGGGAGAAGCGCGCAATCCCAACCACAAAGCTTCAACCACAAAGGACACTAAGGTTCACGAAGGAATGGGTGAACAAGATATTGGTGTTACTTTTCGTGTTTCGGCAGAATCCGGGCATCCTCAATTGTTCGCTTTTAGACATTTCGGATACCCGCAAACTCGTGTATAAAGATGTGCTCAATGCCTGAACTAAAAGTATTGTTGTCACGCGAAACCATTGCGAAAAGAATCGCCGAAATGGGACAGGAAATTGCGCGCGATTTTAGTGGCCAGCCGATTATTTTGGTTGGCGTTCTCAAGGGCGCGGCCATTTTTCTCAGCGACCTGGCGCGCCAGATTCCACTCGATGCCACCTTCGACTTCATTGGAGTTTCAAGCTACGGCAACCGCCCCACCGTCAAAGATGATCCCGCGGGCCACGCCGCATGGGACTCGCTGGGCGAGGTCCGGTTGACGAAGGATATGGATAGTTCCATGACCGATCGCAACGTGATTCTGGTGGAAGATATTCTCGATACCGGATTGACGCTGAACTACATTTCGAAACTCGTGCAGGCGCATCGGCCAAAATCGCTTCGCATTGCGGCTTTGTTGGATAAGCCTTCGCGCCGCAAGCAGCCGATCGAAGCTCAATATATTGGGTTCACAATCCCAGACGCTTACGTCGTCGGTTATGGCCTCGACTACGCGGAGCGCTACCGCAATCTTCCGGATGTTTGCGTGCTTAACAATTTGTAATTGCGAGTGCAGAGTGCCTGTGGAAGGCCGCTCTAGGCGGCTGCTATGATGAAGCTTGTGACGACTTCCGCCTCGAAAACTGAACTCTCCTCCGAGGTGGAGCCCCTCCTGCTTGAAGTCGCCGACGTGGTGAATACCACGCTCGACCTTGAAACCACACTCAAGCGGGTGGCGGAACTCGTGCGTAAAGTCATCGACTACGAAATTTTTGCCATCCTGCTGCTGAA
>PLBX01000274.1 GCA_003135495.1 Acidobacteriaceae bacterium
CTGTCGCTTTTTGGCATGCTGGTGATGGTCGTTGACCCTTTGCTCGACCCCGACAGCAGTCACGAAGTGCTCGGCACCATCTCGTTGGCCGGTGCGCTCGCGGCGCTGGCAGCGACATTTTGGATGGCTCAATATCCGGGCATTGCGTTCTATAACATGGTTCGGGTCGAGGCTTTCAGCGTTTACTTTCACGTGCTGGTCATTGCCATCGCAGCGGTCGCAATTCTTAGCTCCTTCGAATACTTAAAAGTTCAGGGTATTCGTGCCGGTGAATATTACGGCCTCATTTTGTTTGGCACGGTTGGCATGTGCCTGATGTCGTCGGCAATTGAACTCGTGCTTATTTTTATCGCGCTTGAAATTTCGTCGATCTCGACCTACATTCTGGCTGGCTTTCGGCGCCGCGAAGCATCGAGTAGTGAATCGTCATTGAAGTATTTTCTCTTGGGATCGTTCGCGACCGCATTTTTTCTTTATGGGGTGGCGCTGATGTTTGGCGCGACGGGTTCCACGAACGTCGATGCGATCAGTGTGGTGCTACGGTCCGGAAACGTTACCGTGTTGGCATATGTAGCGACGGCGCTCATTTTTGTTGGCTTGGGATTCAAAGTCGCATCGGCTCCGTTTCATGTGTGGACTCCCGACGTCTACGAAGGAGCTCCGGCCCCCGTCGTTGGCTTCATGTCGACGGGCCCCAAGGCGGCGGCATTCGCAGTTTTGCTGCGCATTATGTTCGAGGCGAATGCGCCGGGACGGTTCTGGCTGATCTGGGTCTCGGCGGCGCTTTCCATGACGTTGGGCAACATAGGCGCCTTAGTGCAGGACAACGTCAAGAGGCTACTCGCCTATTCCTCGATCGCACACGCCGGATATTTGCTGGTGGCGTTCGCGGCCCAGCCTGAGTTGGGTACGTCGGCGGCGATGTTCTACGCAGCGTCCTATGCGGCCATGAATGTTGGAGCATTTGCCGTTGTCAGCCACTTTGCAAACTTCGGGGAAAAATATCTTGCGCTTGAGGATTACGCCGGGCTGGGCCGCCGCTCGCCCGCGCTGGCCGCGGCTTTGACGTTCTTTCTGATGTCGTTGATTGGAATCCCCATTACTGGGGGATTTTTCGCGAAGTTTTACGTATTGAGTGCGGCTTTGAAATCAAATCTTGTGGGCCTGGCAATTATTCTGGTTTTGAATAGTGCTGTCGGCGCTTACTACTACCTGCGCATTATCGTCATGATGTATATGCGGGAGCCGCGCGGCACCGTACCCGTTACGCGCGTGCCCGCCGCTACCGCGCTCGCCATTGCGGGTTGTTTGCTGCTTACTCTCTACCTCGGGGTTATGCCGGGTCGCGTTCTTGACTACGCGACCCGTTCCGCGCATGAACTGGTGAATGATACGGCCGCCCACGATATGGCTCGAACGAGGTAATAGAGCGGCGGGCGTCCTCGCCCGTCCAGCCGAGCAGCTCGCGACCTGGCACATTCTTAATGTGAATCGCTGTTAATGTGTATCGCTTCTCCACTACAATTGCAGCTTCCTCAACCTTAGCGAGTTCGTAATTACGGACACCGAACTGAAGCTCATCGCCGCTGCGGCTAAGATCGGGCTTAGCAGCAATCCGAAAAATGGATAGAGTACGCCCGCGGCTATCGGGACTCCAATTGAGTTGTAGATGAAAGCAAAAAAGAGATTTTGACGGATATTGCGCATGGTAGCCTGGCTCAGTTTCCGGGCGCGCAAGATGCCTTCAAGGTCTCCTTTAAGCAGAGTTATACCGCCGCTCTCCATGGCGATGTCGGTTCCCGTCCCCATGGCGATTCCGACGTCGGCTTGCGCCAGGGCAGGAGCGTCGTTGATGCCATCACCGGCCATCGCTACTACCCGGCCTTCTTTCTGCAGATTTTTTACGATTTCTGCTTTTTGCGCTGGCAGTACCTCAGCCTTGAAGTCGTCGATACCGAGGCTTTGCGCGATCTCTTGTGCGGTGGCTTGATTGTCGCCAGTTAACATGACTAAACGAATATTCTGAGCTTTGAGTTTGCGCAGAGCGCCTGGAGTGGACGTTTTTATCGCGTCCGCGATCGCAATCGAACCTGCGTAACGCCCATTTATCGCCACATATATTGTCGTTGCGCCCGCCGTTTGCATCCCGCTCAACGACGCCTGGTGTGCATTAACTCCCGAGCGCTGCATGAGGAGTGCGTTACCAATCGCTACATTCTTCCCTTCTACAGTGCCGCTAAGGCCCTGTCCGGGCGTGGACTGAAAACCTGCAGGCTCACTCAAGCGCAATTTCTTTTCGTTCGCTTTAGAAACAATCGCTGCACCTAAAGGATGTTCGCTGGCGCGTTCCAGAGTCGCAGCCAGTCGAAGGAGTTCATCTTCCGAAATATCGTCAGAGATGTTTGGCGAATTCGCTGCCGGGGAAATCAAAACCACTTTCGGTTTACCTTCGGTCAGAGTTCCGGTTTTGTCGAACACGATTGTGTCGACTTTTTCGAAGGTCTCCAGTGCCTCCGCATTCTTGATCAGCACGCCAGCATTGGCGCCGCGTCCGGTGCCGACCATGATCGCCATTGGCGTCGCTAATCCCAGCGCGCAGGGGCAGGCGATGATGAGCACGGCAACGGCATTCACAATCGCGTGCGCGAAGCGTGGCTCCGGTCCTAAACTTACCCACGCCATGAATGTGACTACAGCGATCGCAATTACGGCTGGAACGAACCAGCCTGCAACTTTGTCCGCGAGGCGTTGGATAGGAGCGCGAGTGCGCTGCGCTTGACTGACCATTTGCACGATTTGCGCCAGCATGGTGTCGCTGCCGACGCGCTCGGCGCGCATCACGAGAGAACCATTCCCGTTGAGCGTCGCTCCGATGACCCCGGACGTTGCAGTTTTTTGGACCGGGATGGACTCCCCAGTGATCATCGATTCATCGACTGCGCTCGATCCCTCAAGCACGATGCCATCGACGGGAATCTTCTCTCCGGGCCGCACGCGCAACCGGTCTCCGGGCTTCACCTGGTCGAGCGGGATGTCGCGTTCCGCGGCATCCTCGCTCATTAAACGCGCCGTCTTCGGGCTGAGATCGAGAAGTGCTCGAATGGCGCTCGAGGTCAGGCTTCTAGCCCGCAGCTCCAGCACTTGTCCCAAAAGCACTAGCGTTATGATCGCCGCCGCAGCTTCGAAGTAAACATCGGGGCGATTGCCCATGCTCCGGAACGATGCCGGAAATATCTGCGGGAATAAAGTTGCCACAACGCTATACAGGTATGCCACTCCCGTGCCCATCGCGATCAGAGTGAACATATTGGTGCTGCGATTTCTTATGGAGGTCCATCCACGCTGAAAGAAGGGCCATCCGCACCACAGGACAACTGGAGTGGCGAGCAGGAATTCGAGCCATGGAAGTATTCGTTCCAACGGCGAGCCCGTCGACGAGGCCATAAAAAGATGCGGAGCGATCATGCTCCCCATGGCTACGACGAGTAGAGGCGCGGACAACGCAAGGCTTATCCAAAAGCGGCGCGTCATGTCACTCAATTCCGGATTATCCTCTTCTGCCGTCACTGTGCGCGGCTCGAGAGCCATGCCACAAATGGGACAACTCCCCGGCTCGGCTCGCACAACTTCTGGATGCATCGGGCATGTGTATTCGATCTTGCTCGCGAGAGGCGCAGGTAATTCGGGATCGAGCGCCATGCCGCATTGCGGACATGGCCCGGGGCCGATCTGCCGCACCTCGGGACACATCGGGCACACATAAGCGCGTGTGTCTTTTGCCGGTCGCCCGTCCTTTGCCGGTCCGACGAATGCGTGACCGTCTGCCGTCGGAACCGCCGACACTTTGGCGGCGGGGGGCGAAACGACAGCAGGCACGCCGGTCGTGCTCGCTGTCTTTGCCGCTGCTGGAGCCCCGAGAGTTACCAGGCCCGAACTCATCGGCTTTGACGGCGTTGACAGAATTTTCTCGGGATCTGCCTGAAACTTTATGAGACATCCGGCGCAACAGAAAAAGTACTGCTTACCGTTGTGCAAAGTTTGGTATCGGGCTGTGGCAGAATCAACATTCATCCCACAGACTGGATCTTTCTGTGAGGATGGGTACGCTCCGACGTTCTCGGCATGCATAGACTTGAGGTGATCCATACGTTTTTGTAGCTGCTATCCTATATCTTAGCCGCGGAGATGATGGACAGTTAACAGCACTACCCCGCTCCACGAAGATACTGACGATTAGATACTTAAGCTGAAATCATCGAATCTTTTACTTTGGGAGAAATTGAAATGACGTACTTGGAAGCGACGTTCCGATACCACACTGCGCCTGGTGAAGTTGAGATGCGCGCTATTGATAGCGTTCGCGAGGTATATGGAATCCAGCGCATCCGTTTCAACGAAAAAGACAAGGCGGTGAGCGTTTTGTTTGATGCTTCGCGATTAAACGGCGATTCGGTGTCACGGTTATTGCGTCAGGCTGGGATTGACGTGCAGGAGAGGCTGATTCCGGCTTAAGCTGGTCGGTTCTTTAGGGGAGCACTCCGCTCAGTTTCACTTGGATTCAGGAAGACCTTCGGGGGAGGGTCGTCGGGAAACTGAGCGGAGTGGCATAGCGACAAACGGAGTTATTTTTGCAATGGGGCACCTGGAAAGACCTCTGGCCGAAGTATTTTCCCAAATGCCCCGTTGCGCGCCACTTCGTCTGGCCTTTGTACATGCATGTCGGGTGCCATTCGTAACCTGTTGTTAACACGTCTACTAAGAAGGGATGACCAAAGTAGGTTTTGCGCAGGACTGGAAACTTTTACGCGTGGACTGTGACAGAGCATTTCGGAGCACTCACGAGCGTTCGATGCAGTGCATTTTGGGTAAGCTCAACAGCCTGCTTGAAGATCTCCTAAACAATCATTTCCGATGGAAAGGGGAAATGGTGCGCCCGGAGAGAATCGAACTCCCAACCTCATGGTTCGTAGCCATGCGCTCTATCCAATTGAGCTACGGGCGCATTCTGGTGACTTTGCGTTTGCGTCTTCGCATTATAACGCAATCCTATTTGCGAAACGGGTTCTCGATGCGGACGCCGGCGATCCTCTGTCTCGCATTGAGATCGTCCGACAGGATCCGGACGGCTCCGCTTTTGGCTGCGGTGGCAACAATGAGCGCGTCCAAAATCCGATCTTTGATTCATCTTCGATTTCAACCGCAAGTGAGAGATCAGCCGGAGTAGTTTCGACACACCACGTCGCGTAGCTGTGCACCACCGTGCGCGCCGTATGTTTGGGGAGCCGAGCCGCAATCTTGCGGGTCACGTTGACACAAAACTCTTGTAGTGTCTGGACGCTTAGCGCGCCAGTACGGCGGTTCCAAAGCTCACTGAGTATGCGCTTCGCCACTTCATGCTTGGACCTGGCATCGATGTCGTGTGCCCAAATTAAAATACTGGTGTCCACAAAAGTCTTATCTCTCATGCCGTTCGTCCCGGCTGCTTCGCATCACTCCACCGAAATGGAACCCTTGGTCGAGCAGGGTTAGGGCTTGCCGTTGCGCTCGCTCATACGCCTCTTCCTCCCCGACAAGGCTCTCAATTTGATCCTCCACGAGGCCGCTGATCGATGTGGCACGACGAGCGCCGAGGACGCGAGCTTTCTGAAGGGTCTCTTTGGTCAGCCTGATGTTTAAATTCTGTTTCGAACCCGGCCGTAACTGATTTTTCGAAGGCATCACGTATATTACGTGTAACGAGTACCACACGTGATGTCAAAGAGCGCAGACGTTATTCGCTACTAACCCTGTTTTGTCTTTAACTTGCTCTTGTTCTCTTCAATAAATGCTTTAAGTTCTGGAACGGCATCAAGCAGCTTCACCCACTGCTCGTAGTAGAGCGTTACTGGAAAGCGGCCAAGCCCGTAGACGCTGACCCCGCCTTTTTCGCTCACTCGAAACTCCATGGCTCCGCTTCGCTTTTTTGTTTCCACCTGCTTTTCAAGATCGGCAAGGCGACTTTTCAACTCTTCATAACTGGGTTCTGTCATTGAATGACCTCGAAATAAGAATCGTTTGCTTCATCATAACCTGCAAAGCAGGAGCGCTTCAGCCCAGCTTAGAACAAGCGCCCTACTTCAAAGAAAAACTTGCGGTGTTGGGAATCCCCGATACTCCCTCCAAAAAACACGGGACCAAACAAAGTTTGAAACAAAAGACCGACAGTCGTGTCCTGCGCAACTTTGGTGGCGCCGGGTGGTTGACCGTAAGCTTTTCCGGCCTCATACATGGTGAGCAAATAAACATTTTCGCGCAGTAGCGGCGATAGTTCCCTGAGCTTGTACAGGAGTGTCGGCTGCAACAAGAAATACTGATTCGTAAGTAGTTCATTCGTTCCAAAGGCGCTAAGGCGAAACGGGCCGCCGAGGCTGAAAGGCGGAAAGCCGGTATTNNTTCTGGTGGAGAAAGCAGTGCCACCGGAGGCGAACAGCAAAATCGAAGATTTTTCGCTGGTGCGTTCGGCAAGTCCAAGTTTCAATTCCTCGATCGGCACGGCATCGGGCGTGCCCGGCGCGATGCTATAGAACTTGAAGGTTGATTCGAGCCGAGCTCCGCGGCGCGGTATCACCGGATCGTCGAAGCGCTCTAGTCGGTATCGCAAAGAGGTGAAGCCGTAGCGGCCACGAACCTCAGGCACCACCGGATTTCCCAAATCTTCGTTTATCTTCTGATATCCAGCCTCGTAGCCCAATCGCAACTCCGCGTATCGTCCAAAGGTATAGCCGACATCGAGTCCTCCGCCCATCAGGCGATTGCGGTAGTCGCCAAGGAGCTTGTCACGCTGGTAGACGAAAAAGGGACTGCTATCGGCAACGCCGTGAGCAGACATGAACCAGCCCGTGTAAGGCGTGAAGGGATGGAAAAATTCCGTTTTCAGACCATACTCAGATCCGGCGACAAAATCGGTGCGCAACTCCGATCCAAAACCTCCAACATCGAGGAACGTGACGCGGCCACCTACGGTCACGAGAACATTTTTGTAATCTGCGCCGTCAATGACTAACGCGGGCTGCACGGTGGGAGGCGCGTAATCTTTTTCTTCCGCCTGCACTATAAGGCCATCCTCTCCGTCGCGATCGGTGTCGCGATATCCGGCTCTAGCGAAGCGCCCAAGTCCGGTCACTGCCATCATTTTCTGGTTGAGCTCGGCGACATCGATAGGATGCCCGGCCAATCCCGCGAGTTCGTGTTGCAGCCCTTTCAGCACGTCGCCTTTGGCGCCCGTTACTTCCACGAATTCCGGCACCGGGACTGGCCTCCGCTTGGCTTGGCGCGCGGCGATTATTTGCTGCCACTCGCTCTCATCCACTTGCAGCCGAGAGAGCAATGCGCTTTTCTTCTCTGCCGCTTTGTAGCCTTCGGCTTCGATCTTCGTGTACTGGGTGTAGTCGGTGTAATCGAATCCTGTCACATCCGCCGTCAACAAGATGTCGGCATTCTCCATGCTGCGAAGTTCATTGATCGCGATGCTCACAGCCGCCGATCGGGCCAACACTCCAACGGAAGAAAGTGCGGCTTTTGGATTTAGCGGAGCCGGTGACAGGTGAACTGCGATAACAATGTCGGCGCCCATCTGCTTAGCAACATCTACGGGCAAGTTATCGATCAGGCCGCCGTCAACCCACAAATGATCGCCTTCTCGCACGGGAGTAAAAAATGCCGGCAATGACATTGAGGCCCGCATCGCTCCAGCCAGGGAACCATGATCGAAGACGTAAGGCTTTTCTGCGACCAAATCGGTGGCAACACACCGAAAGGGGATGGGCAGTTCGTCGAAGCTTTTCATCTCCGAATAGGGCAAGCCGACCCGGTCCAGAATTAATCCCACTTGCTGCCCGGAATTGAAGCCGCTGGGAAACTGAGCGCCCTGCTTCAGTCCGAATTCAAAGGCATTGGGATAATCCTTCCGATCTTCTTTGCGGCGGAAAGATAGATCCTTGTAACGCGTGACTCCTCGAAGCACTTCGTGCCACTGAATGCTGCTGATTAAATTTGCGATCTGGTCGGGAGACTCTCCGGTCGAATAAGTTCCACCCACCAGGGCCCCCATGCTGCTTCCAGCAATCGCATCTACNNCCGCAGTATCAATCGTTGCCAGTGTCTGCTCTGGGCCCTGATTCAGCGGCTGCGCGGATGCTGGCTGCATACTTCCGGGCGACGGGCTGCTTGGCAATTCTTGGGCCCACAAACTTGAAAATAGCAACGCGCAGACAGCGAAGTGAAACACCTTCATAGCACCCCCCGGGATAAACCTGAGCTGATAGATTGACACGTGACGCGGAAAAAGCACAGGAAAGGGCTTCCGCCAGATGTGCAAAACTATTCACCTGATCGTAGGCCGAAGATCCTTTGTATATAAGGCATTACGGCCACAGGCGTTTGCGGAGTGCAGGTTGGTCAAAGAGTGGCAGCTCGAATGCTAAAATAGCAAATAGAAACCAATCTGGGGAGAACGAATATGGCAGTCAAGAAGATGTGGATCGAAAGCGTGCCGGTGCTGATACTACTGGGTCTGCTTGCGGGTGCCCTGGGTGGTTTGGGAATCGGCGCTATTCAATTAAGGGCTGCCTCAACTGCCGCCAGCTCTACCGCTGTTCCTCACTAGATTTTAATTCTGAGGAAAGCCGTGCGATTGCATCCCTTATCGAGCAATACTTCCTTCGTGTACCTTCATGCCCTTTGTGGTTAACGCTCTTCCCGTGTACCCCGTGCGAACAGCCCCGCTTTTTCCACAATCGTGAATCAGCCTTTATTTCGGAAGTATCCCGTACTTTACTGCCAGGAAGTTCCGCAACGTATGCGGCGCCACTAGGCACAACTCTTGCCACGTCGAGATTCTAAGTTCAGTTCGTAATTCCACTGGCTTTACACACCTCATTACGCAGTACCAGGCATCGACCAAGTCCGGCCTCCGCGCATCCACCAGCACGCGGAAGGAACAGCACAAAGCATGAGCCGCCAGCACGTTGCGTAATAGCTGATAGGAAGTATAGCGGTCCGGCGTCTGCGGCAATTGTTCGCAATCAAATATTTCTTCGAAATCGCGATATGCCATGAGCGTTGCTTTTGGAGCGGACTGGAAATCACTCTCAGTCAGTTTGGCCTCAATCAGTTCATTGCCCAATCGCGGATCGACTTCTGCGCGGTCGAATTTGCCATTCCCCAGCGGCACACGCGCCTTATAGCCAAAACATGCCACGCTTTGCGGATCGATCCCGAGCAGAGCCGCCATCCTGCCATCTCTTGAGAGCGCAGGATGGCAAAAGATATTCATCAGCAGCGCGTCTGAGCTTGTACAAGTATCGAGTTCCATCCAGCGTCCACGATCGGTGCGAGGAAATGAACGCCGCCCCAGCGTGTGGATCTTGGCCAAGCGCCGCCTCCATTCTGTCTTCTTTTGGATCGCTTTATAACTGGAGGCCAGAAAATTTCCGTGGCGTAAATCGCTGTTATCGTTATAAGGCGCGAAGCATACGGTTGTGGCTTGGCCGTAGCTTTGGCAATGCGGCACGTTGGTTTCTTGGGCATAGATGAACGCGCGATGCGCGAGTTCGCGTCGGAGGCTGGCCGCAAGGCTCATGAGTTTTTCTTTTCGAGCCCGTCATCGACATCTCTGGAAGTGCTCTCACGCTTTTCATCGGGCTCCATAACGAGCAGATTATAGCGAACACAATACGAATACAAAAGAGGAACCACCCGAAGGGGACAACCAAGAAGCCGGTGGAGAAATCCAGGGCGATCTCTAACGCGTGCTACACTTCCGACGCAAACTTCCAGCGCAGCTTTTAATTTTGACTTGCGGTCAACCAACCCCAGGGGGCCTATGTTTCGACTCATTCCTTTCAGAATATTTCTAGGGGTATTTTCGCTATCGTTGGCTTTTACTTTTTTAGTCGATATCGCCGCCGCGCAAAGCCCCGATATCGCCGAGTCCGGCTCTACCGAAGCCATTGCTGCGGCCACAACCGATCCGCACTATGTCTCCCCCTGGGTTTCTTATGTGCCACAGTCGAATACGGTTCCATCTCCCGAAAAATTTCTTGGCCGGATTATGGGCGCTCCGGGGGAACTGTTGGGCACGGAGAAAACTTACGCATATGCACGCGCACTGGCTGCTGCCAGTCCTCGGGTGCGCGTGTTCACGATTGGGCGAAGTGAAGAAGGTCGCGACATTATCATGCTCGCGATTGCGGACGAGGCTGGCATCCGCGATCTCGATCGCCTGAAGGCAGCGACTGCATCCCTATCTGATCCCCGGCGCACCGACGATGCGGCGGCCGCAAAGCTCATCTCTACTTCGCGTCCGATTTATTACTTCAATGCCGCCCTGCACTCCGATGAGACGGGCTCGACGGAGGCCATGGTTGAACTCGCCTATCGCCTGGCCGTTTCGGAGCAGCCCATGATCCAGCGCATCCGCGAGAAGCTGGTGGTGCTGATCAATCCCATTTCGAATCCTGACGGGCGCGACAAGATGGTTGATTGGTTTTATCGCTATCTCAAAGGCAAAACTGACCGCGCTTCCCTGCCGCGGCAATCCCCGCCCTATTGGTCAAAGTACACGTTCGTCGATATCAACCGCGACACGCATCAGCAAACGCACGAGACTACGAAAGCCGTGCACAGTATGTTCCATGAGTGGCATCCGACGGTGGTTCACGACCTGCATGAAGGTTCGCCGCTGATGATGACGTGGAACGGCACCGGACCGTATAACCCGAATATTGATCCCATCACTTACACCGAATTTCTTGAGCTCAGCTTTCACGAAGTTCAGGCCATGACCGCCATGGGGATGCCCGGAGTTTCGACATGGAATTTTGGCGAGGCCTTCGCTCATCTTTATCTCGATTCGGTGGCCATGAATCACAACAGCATTGGGCGCGGCTACGAGACCTTCGGCAATGGCAGCGCCGAGACGGAGAAACGCGCGGTGTCTGCATCGGCGTCGAGCGTCGAGTGGTACCGCCCTGTGCCGGCTCCGCGCGAGGTGACGTGGTCGGCTCGCGACAACCTTAATTATCAGGAGACCGGCGCGCTGGCAGCGCTTGACGATGCTGCTGGCGAAGCACAGCAGATGTTGCAGAATTTTTATAAAAAGTCATGGGATTCATTGCAGAAAGGTTCGACACAGCCACCGTATGCATTTTTGATTCCCGAAAATCAGGGAGACCCGGCGCGGGTGGCGCAAATGGTCGGACGGCTGATGGGACAGCACATTGAAGTTGCGCGGGCGCAGAATGCGATTCAGATTAAGGAAGGAAGCTTTCCAGCGGGAACTTATGTAGTTCGACTCGATCAGCCATTTCGAAATTACGCGGTTGATTTGCTCACTCCCCAACGGTATCCGAAGAATGGCGAGCCGCCTTACGACGACGTCTCCTGGGAACTGCCCGCGAATTATCATCTGCAGGCAATACCCGTTGCCGATCCGTCGATTCGAAATGCCGCGCTGACTCCGCTGAATGAAGCGCCGCATGTCACGGGCCGATTGGCTGGAGCGGGGCCAGTTTATTTGCTCAAGGATACCGGACAAGAATCGTTTCTCGCCGCTCGTTATCGCCNNGCCAAGAATCGTTTCTTGCCGCGCGTTACCGCTTGTCGAATTTCGAAATTCAAATTGCCGAGCGCGAGTTTGAGGCGGCCGGCACGAAGTTTCCAGCTGGTTCGTGGATTGTCGCTCCCCAGTCTGGATTGCATGATGCTATAGCGGCAGCGGCCTCAGAACTAGGCCTCGACTTCACTCAGGTGGCCAGCGCTCCCGATGTTCCGCATCACGTTGCTAAACCTCCGCGAATTGGATTGTGGGTACCGTGGGCCGATACCGATTCCATCGGATGGATTCGTTACTCGCTCGACCAGCGCAAGGTGCCTTATACGTATTTGCGCGATGAAGATATTCGCGCGGGCAATTTGCGCTCGCACATCGACGTGCTGCTGTATGGACATGTCGATCTCGAATTGGCGGAACAGATCGAAGGCTTGCCGAAGCGCTGGTCGCCAATGCCTTTTAAAAAGACGCCGCAGACTCCGAGTTTTGGTACGCCCGCCGAATCGGACGACATTACGGGGGGCATCGGCTACGAAGGATTGGCGCAGATTCAACACTTCATCGAAGATGGCGGACTGATGGTGACGCTCGGCAGCGGAACCATGCTGGCGCTGGAAGGCGGGCTGGTGCGCTTTGTGCGCCGTTCGTCGGGAGGCGTTCCCCGAAGTTTGGCGGGCGGTGGAAACGCTTCATCATCGGCGGCGCTCAACGCGGCGACGCGAACGCCGGGGGCGCATGTGCGAGTAACATTTGACCGCACCGATCATCCGATTGCGTATGGCTACTCTGTCCATACGCATGTGTTCAGGCAGAATTTCCCGCTCTACGACGTGCCGCGTCGCTGGATGCGCATGGCATATTGCACGACATGCCTCGATGGCCCCGAAGATCGCAGCGGTGTGGTGATGGAGTGGGGCGACACGGACGGAAAACCATTCGTCGAAAGCGGCCAGGCATGGGGAGAAGAAAATTTGATTGGCCGTCCGGCAATTTTAGATATGCCGGTGGGCAAGGGGCACGTGGTCTCGTTCAATTTCAATCCCATGCATCGCGACCTCAACCGGGGCGACCAGCGCATGCTNNACTTCAATCCTATGCATCGCGATTTGAATCGCGGCGATCAGCGACTGCTGTGGAACGCAATTTTAAATTGGCAGGCGATTGTTGCGGGACAGCCAAAGTCGGCGGCAGTCGCGCCGTTGGGGCCTCAGCCGGAGGAAGATTAAAAAAGTTTATTTGTATTGCTTGACAGCGCGTAAAACTTAGACGCGGGAGTAGCATGAACAATTTAGTTCGCATTGCAGCAACCATGCTGCTG
>PLBX01000320.1 GCA_003135495.1 Acidobacteriaceae bacterium
CAGACGACGAAACAGCAGACGATCCGGAAGCCTGAGCGGCGACTGCACTCACACCGCTGGCGGGTGCAGACGGCGCGGCGCCGGAGGAATACGGTGCCGCAGCTCCCGAACTCGCTGGGGCAGCGGCCAGGTTCGCCGACTCTGATACTGCGGACACCGCAGCCGATCGTCCCGATTCAGTGTCGCGTTTCAGCCGTTGCAACTCAGCGCGCAGGTCCGCCGCGTGCTGATAGCGTAGATTCCGATCTTTTTCCAGAGCGCGATGAATGATGCGCTCAAATTCCGCCGGCAACTCGGGATTCAGTCGCACAGGCGAAGTCGGCGCCTTACTCAAAATCCCTTCAAAGATTACCGCTGGCGTTTCGCCGCGAAATGGTACCTCGCCGGTCGCCATTTCATAAAGCACGACTCCGAAGGAGAAAAGATCCGAGCGATTGTCTAAATCCTTGCCGCGCGCTTGCTCTGGAGACATGTAAGCCACAGTGCCAAGCGCCGTCCCCGGACTGGTTAGGTATTCCAGGCTGACGCCGGCGGTTTGTGCCAACCCGGCGCGGGTCAGATCCTTCATCTCCCTGGCAGCGGCCGTTACCTTGGCCAGGCCGAAATCCAGAACCTTGGCGTGTCCGCGCTTGGTCACGAAAATATTCGCGGGCTTGATGTCGCGGTGAACGATGCCCTCGGCGTGGGCAGCATCGAGGGCATCCGCAATTTCGATGCCCAGCGACAGCAGAGTCTCAAAGTCCAGCGGACGGCCCGCGATGCGATGCTTCAACGTTAATCCGTCGAGGAATTCCATCACAAGAAACCACTGNNGAGGCGGCGCGCGCTTCCCGGCGAAACCGCTCCAGAGCCTGCGGGTCCTGCGCCACCTCGTCGGGCAAAAACTTCAGCGCGACGAAGCGGCCCAGCATCGTGTCCTCGGCTTTATAAACGACGCCCATTCCGCCGCCGCCCAGCTTCTCGACGATGTGGTAGTGCGAAATGGTTTGATCAATCATTATTGTTTTATTTGCGGTCACATCTTACGTGGGGGCAGAGAGAGCGTCAATAAAAGCTCTTGGCTCGCCTTTTCGCGGGCGAGGGCGCCCGCGCCACACTTATCCCGTTGCTATAATCCGCCTGTGACGCAGCAACAATTTCGTACGCCTGTTTTGCGGCGGTCCTTTCTCAAGCCATATCCCGTGGCCGTTCGCGGCGAGGGCGTTTACCTGTGGGATAACGAAGGCCATCGTTACCTCGATTTCTCCGGTTCTGCAGCGGTGAATTTTATTGGGCATAGCGTGCGCGAGATTGGCGACGCCATGGCAGAGCAGGCGCGGCAGTTGGAGTTTGTCCACACCAGCCAATTCACAACGCCCGTTGCCGAAGAATTCGCCCAGGAGTTGCTGGATTTTGCCGGGAAGAATTTCGCAGGCGGCGCGGTTTACTTTACTTCAGGCGGATCGGAGTCGGTGGAAACGGCGCTGAAACTGGCGCGCCAATATCAGGTCGAGATCGGGCAGAAAAACCGGCATCAGATTCTTAGCCGCCAGCAGAGTTATCACGGGTCAACTCTCGGCGCGCTCTCCGTCTCCGGCAACCTGAGGCGGCGCGAGATTTATCTTCCGATGGTGCGCGAGTTTGCGCATGTCGGCATTCCTTATTGTTATCGCTGCGAGTTCGATTGCACCGACGGCTGCCGAAACTGCGGACAACAGTACGCCGCCGAACTGGAGCGCGCGATTCAGTCAGCAAAAGGTGAAGTCGCGGCCTTCATCTTAGAACCAATAAGCGGCGCGACGCTGGGAGCGGCCACGCCCCCTCCAGGATACGTGCAATCAATCGCGGAAATCTGTCGCCGTCATGGGGTGCTGCTGATTGCCGATGAAGTGATGACTGGCATGGGGCGGACCGGCCGAAATTTTGCGGTCGAGCATTTTTTAGCAGAAGGGCAAGTTGCTCCCGATATTCTGGTCACCGCCAAAGGCCTCTCGTCGGGATATGCGCCGCTGGGCGCCGTGATTGCCAGCAAGAAAATCGTCGATGCCATTGCGGAGGGCTCGGGAGCCTTTCTCCACGGCTTTACTTACAACGCTCATCCGGTGTCGGTGGCTGCGGGACGCGCAGTGCTGCGGCGGATTCAAGAGTTAAAGCTGGTGCATGCAGCCGATTCAAGTGCTGAGGGAACCGCTGCTTCAGCGCTCAAGAAAGCGCTTGAAAGTTTGCGCGAACTTGAGGCTGTCGGAGACGTGCGTGGGCTGGGCCTGTTGTGGGCGATCGAGTTCGTCGCTGACAAAAAGACGAAGGTTCCGTTCTCGCCAGAAAAGAATTTTGCCGCGCTGGTGGGGAAGGTATGTCTGCGGCGCGGGCTGCTGGTTTATCCCATGCAGGGGTGCGTGGATGGCATCGCGGGCGACCACTTATTGATCGCGCCTCCAGCAGTGATTACTGCGGAGGAGATTGGCTGGGCGGTGCAGCAGATTCGGGCTGCGGTAGTGGAGACGTCAGTAGCAGCCCGCTGGTCCTCGTCTTAACTCCTCGGCTCATTAATTGGGGCGTCGGCACCGATGTGTGGGGACGGCCGTGTGGGAACGGGCGCCTCGCCCGTCCAAGCCGAGCGCAGCTCGGCCCCCTACTGCAATAAGTGAGAATCGAGCAGATTCCCTTTGGCCTTTCGTGCGATTTAGGGGGTTACGCCGCGTCACGAGGCAAGCTATACTGTTCTTGCTGCCATGCGCTCGAACGGTCACATTTCGCTTCTGCGGACTTGCTGGATTGAGGGACGCGCTTGTCCCCGCCGCTATCTTTCCGTTCTGCCTTCGCGTATGCGCGCCAATCTCTTTGGCGACTAGTTTCCTCTCTTCATTCTGTGCTCCGCTGATTGCAATAGCGCAGACCGCTATTCGCTTTTAGCTTCATGCCCAAGTAGCCCAAGTAGAAAATGTAACGATGCGGGACTTCGGCCCAACCAACTCTGAGAACCAAGAAACAGGGAACTGAGAACTACTGGAGGATTCCATGACCACCAAGGCTTTGACTGCCGGTCCCAAGCTGAAGACTGCGCTCCCCGGCCCGAACGCCAAGCGCATTGTCGCGGGCGATGACAAATTTATTTCGTCTTCTTACACGCGATCCTATCCGCTCGTTGCCAAGCGCGGCCGCGGCATCGTGATAGAAGATGTGGACGGCAATGAGTTCTACGATTTCTCCGCCGGCATCGCCGTGACTTCGACCGGCCATTGCCATCCCGAAGTTGTAGCCGCCATTCAGAAGCAGGCTGCCGAACTCATCCACATGTCGGGCACGGACTTTTATTACGAGAGCATGGTCACGCTGGCCGAGCGCTTGTCAAAGATCGCGCCCATGCCCGGTCCGCACAAGATTTATTACGGCAACTCCGGCACTGAAGCGATCGAGTGCGCACTGAAACTCGCGCGCTATCACACCAATCGCCAACAGGTCATCGCGTTCTTCGGTGCTTTCCACGGACGCACCATGGGCGCGCTTTCATTGACCGCTTCAAAGCCGCAGCAGAAGCGGCGTTTCTCGCCGCTGGTGCCGGGCGTTACCCATGTCCGCTATCCCGATGTCTATCGCGGATGTTCCGGCGGCCCGCAGGATGCGGAGGAATTCGCGCTCGGTTGCGCGCGCTACATTGAAGAAAAACTTTTCAAGACGATCCTCGCGCCAGAAGAAGTCGCGGCAATCTTCGTCGAGCCGATTCAAGGCGAAGGCGGATACGTCATTGCTCCCACCATCTTCATGAAGGAGCTGCGCCGCATCTGCGACAAGCACGGCATCCTGCTGGTAGTGGATGAAATCCAGAGTGGCATTGGCCGCACCGGCAAATGGTTTGCCGTTGAGCACAGTGGCGTCCATCCCGACATCGTCTGCATGGCCAAGGGAGTTGCTTCTGGAATGCCGCTCGGCATCACCATGAGCAAGGCCGAAATCATGGACTGGATCCCCGGCTCGCATGCTTCAACATTTGGTGGGAACCCAATTTGCATCGCGGCGGCTCTGGCTACGCTCGACGTGATCGAGAAAGAAGGCCTGCTTAAAAATTCGCAGGAAGTTGGCGACTACATGCGCAAGCGCATGGCAGACTGGCCGAAGAAACATAAGATTGTCGGCGACGTCCGCGGACTCGGTCTGATGATCGGAGTCGAAATCGTGAAGGATCAAAAAACCCGTGAGTATGGCGCCGAAGAGCGCGATCGTATCGTCGAACTTGCGTTCGAGCGAGGTGTTTTATTCTTAGGCTGCGGTCCGAGCACGGTGCGCATCGCTCCCGCGCTGATCGTTAGCAGGGAAGAAGCTGACGTGGCGATCGAAGCGTTGGAAGAGTCGATCTCGGTCGTTGAAAAAGGGATGAA
>PLBX01000417.1:0-740 GCA_003135495.1 Acidobacteriaceae bacterium
CCCGAGATTGCCGCTATCCGCGGCCACGCCAGCGACGCTGTCACGCCACCCTCAGTCGGAAAGTGAATTGGCCTTCATTCTAATGCAGCCGCGCCAGATTTCGGCTAGTCGCCCTCAGCCTCCGTAACTTGGGCGCGAATACGTCCCCGAGCCAGCCGTGCCGAAACTTCATCTCCGGCTTTAACTGTAGAAGCATCTTTCAGCAGCCGGCCTTCGGCATCGAACACCAAGGCGTATCCACGATTCAGAATTGCAACGGGAGAAAGCGCCTCGAGGCTAGCGGTGCGGCGCTCCAAAATTCCGCGGCTTTCAAGCAGGCGAGTATGGGTAGCCGCCGCCAGGTTCGAGATTTGAGCGTCCAATTGCTGTCGCACGGCAGCCAGGCGCCGTCGGGCATCGTAATGACGCACTGCTGCCGAGACCGTTTCGCAGCGCCGCTGCAATGACTGCAACAGTTGCCGCTCGGCCTTCTCCAGCCGGAAACGCTGGTCGTCCAACTTCTGCTGACGACGGTGAATGCCATCCATCATGCGCGAAAACGCCCCGTGCTGCGCCCGCTCTGTCAATTCCTGACGCGCCATCAGCAACCGGTAGCGCACTGCGCGTTCCAGCCGCCGGTACATATCCTCAGCTTGCGCTTCGATATCCTGTCGCGATCGAATCACCAACTCCGCCGCTGCTGACGGAGTAGGCGCTCGCAGATCGGCAACGAAATCCACAATGGTG
The DNA here is from genome assembly GCA_003135495.1 of Acidobacteriaceae bacterium. Taxonomy (GTDB): domain Bacteria; phylum Acidobacteriota; class Terriglobia; order Terriglobales; family Acidobacteriaceae; genus Acidiflorens. The sequence continues at coordinate 727 of PLBX01000417.1, forward strand.
AAGTCGGTTTCGTG
>PLBX01000417.1:757-6952 GCA_003135495.1 Acidobacteriaceae bacterium
TGACCTCGACTGCAAGAGTGGCAGCATCAGCTTGACTCAGCTGGAAATGAAAATGGCGGAGTCCCGCCATCACCTCTCCTGGGGCCGATTCGCCCTGTACTTGCGCCGGATAAATCAACACATTGGCCGAGTGGTGCCGCCGCGCCAGAATGTTCAAAATGTCTCGCAGAGCCGCGCCCTGCGGTGAAGTGATGATTCCAATCCTTTGCGGCAATGGAGGAATCGCCTTTTTCCGCGAAGCTTCAAACAATCCTTCCGCGGCCAAGCGGGCCTTCAGTTGTTCAAACGCCAATTGCAGAGCGCCTGCGCCCTTGGGCTCCATGAACTCGGCGGACACCTGCAACTCACCGCGATCTTCATACACGGTGATGCGCCCGCGCACCGTAACATGCAAGCCGTTCTCCGGACGAAACCGCAGCAGCTTTGCCGAAGAGCGGAACATTACCACTCGAATCTGCGCCGATTCCTCTTTCAGGGTGAAATACAAATGGCCAGAGTCCGGAATACGAAGGTTCGAAATTTCCCCTTCCACCCAGCAGTCGGAATACTCGCGCTCGATGTGCGAGCGCACCGCGGAGACCAGCGCGCGTACCGTCCAAACGCGCCGCTCCGGAGGCCGAAACTGAAACCCGAGCTGGTCCGCCATCTCCATATGAGTTAGCTGTTTCAGTTTACTGGTGCACCAAAAGATTTGAGGGTTGATGGGCACTTCATTAGGTGGCCAATCCACAGTCACTTCATCCGAGAATGCCCATTTGCCTTCCTACGCGCTGTAGCACTTCAAGGGCTTGCTGCAGTTCTTCTCTGGTGTGTGTTGCAGTCATGATGGTTCTGATCCTAGCTTTGCCCTCGGGAACGGTAGGAAACGCGATACCGGTTCCAAGGACGCCTTGTTTGAAGAGTTCCCGGGAAAAATCCATGGTAAGGCGTCCATCGCCGATGATGATGGGGGTAATCGGAGTCTCGCTGGCCGGAGTTGTTTGGCCGCCTATGTTGAAGCCAAGCAGTCCGAGTTCTTTTTTCCAGAAGCGCGTATTTTCCCAGAGCTGCTCCATCCATTGGGGCTCGGTTTCCAGAACATCGAATGCGGCGATGCAGGTTGCGGCTACCGACGGAGGATGCGATGTAGAGAATAAAAAGGGACGCGCACGATGATAAAGATAATCGATGAGGTCGCGCGTGCCGCAAACGTAACCGCCGAGGGCGCCGATTGCCTTCGATAAAGTTCCGACTTGAATGTCGACGCGGCCATGCATGGAAAAATGATCGATGGTGCCGCGGCCCTGGCGGCCCAGGACGCCCGAGGAATGCGCATCGTCGACCATCATGANNTCGGCGGCATCACAGAGGCCAGGCAGGGGGCCGATGTCGCCATCCATGGAAAAGACGCCGTCTGTGATCAGCAATTTTTTGCCGGGCTTGTCTTTGACGCTGGCGAGTTGCTCTTCCGCGTGTGCGACGTCTTTGTGGCGGAACACGAGAATCTTGGCGCGCGAGAGGCGGCAGCCGTCGATGATGGAAGCGTGGTTTAGTTCGTCGGAGATGATGACGTCGTCTTTGCCGAGGAACGCGGAAACGGTTCCCGCGTTGGCGGTGAATCCGGATTGGAAGACGACGGAGGCTTCGACATTCTTGAAGCGGGCGATCTTTTCTTCCAGCTCCATGTGGATTTTCATGGTGCCGGCGATGGTGCGGACGGCGCCCGATCCGACTCCATATTTGCGGATGGCTTCGAGGGCGGCTTCGCGCAATTTTGGATGAGTTGTGAAGCCAAGATAATTGTTCGAGGCGAGATTGATGACCTGCTTGCCGTCGAAGGTGCAAAGGGGCGCCTGCTCATCCTCGAGGACGCGCAATTTAAAGTACGTGCCCTTGGCTTTGAGTTCGTCAAGCTGCTCGGTCAGGAATGAAAGCGGGTTGATGCGGGTCGCAGTGGGCATGAGTTCCCTCGTATGACCTCATCAGTCTAATACTGGCTGCGACCGGATGTGAACCTGGGTTTGTGGGATGATCGCGGCAAGTGCTTTACCACAGGGGGCACGGGGGGACAGGGGAACACAGGGGCAATTGTTGGCTGGGTACTGCTCGACGGTTGACTTATCTTTCTACCAAGTATTTTTTTTCGGCTCGGCGATCGCGGCTAGGGTGGCTTTAGTGGCACGGAGATAATCGGCAGGCGCGATTAGAATCTGGAGGCCGCGAACTCCAGCGGAGATAGAGACTATGTCGAAAAGCTCGATGGTTTCGTCCACGTAGACAGGAAAGTCGTGTTTTGCTGCCAGGGCGGTCACACCTCCGCGAATGTAGCCGGTTAGCGCTTGCAGTTCTTTTACTGGGACGAGATGGATTTTCCTTTCGCCAGACACGGAGGCTAAAGCTTTTAAGTTGAGTTCCTGGTTGCCGGGAATGACAGCCATTGAGATTCCGTTGCGGTCCCCGCGCGCGACTAGGGTTTTGAAAACCTGCTCCGCGGGCAAGCCGATTTTGGCGGCAACTGTTTCGGCGGCGAGGTCGTTGGGGTCCACTTCGTATTCCCGCAGTTCGTATTGGATCCGCATCTGATCGAGCAGCCGGGCCGAGTTTGTCTTCTGGACGACCGATTTGAGAGCAGTTTTAGAAGTAGACTTCACGTTGTATAGTGTCCCATCACTCGTTTATGCAATCCTTCTTTGAAGGAGGCCTTTCATGCGTATCCTGTTGCACTGGGTTCTAAGCGCGCTCGCAGTGTGGATTGTCGCCAATGTGGTGCCTGGAATACACGTCAGCGGACCGGTGGCCGCGTTAATTGCGGCCGCTGCTATTGGTCTTGCCAATGCAACGATTGGCTTCGTCCTCAAAATTCTTACCTTCCCACTCACCCTGCTGACGCTTGGCCTGTTCTGGTTCGTGATCAACGCGCTCATGCTGGAGTTGGCGGCGGCGTTTGTGCGCGGGTTCTATGTCCGAGATTTTACATCCGCTTTTATCGGAGCAGTCTTGCTGAGTATTGTCAGCACCATATTGCAGTGGCTGATCATGCCCAATCGCAACGTGCGCTAGGAATTTTCGCGGCACTCATTTGTTGAAAGGATTTTCACAATCTCGAGCGCGGTTGCAGCGCGGCGAAAATGCGCCGCGCTTGCTCTTCCGTTTCGGCCAGCGACCCTGAGTTGTCGATCACGAAATCGGCGGCTTTGATCTTCTCCTCGTCGGAAATCTGCGCTGCCATGCGTCGGTTTACTTCGGCGCGGGCGGCACCTTTTGAAATTCCCAAGCGCTTGGCAAATCGAAGAATGCGCTGTGCGGGATGGCAGGTTACGACAATCAATTGGTCAAAGCGGTCAGTAGCGCCTGATTCTAAGATCAAAGCTGCTTCGACGATGGCGATGGCGTTCTTGTCGCGCTGGCCAATTTTTTTCATCCAGTCATTTTCGTATTCGATCACCGCGGGATGGACAAGGGCGTTGAGTTCCTTGACGTGGGGGGACGGGGCACCTGGTCCGCCGAATGCGGTTTCGGCCAGTTTGGGACGGTTGATGGTTCCATCGGGATTGAGGATTTCGCGGCCAAAGTGGCGGACGACTTCCTCATATACCGGCCGCCCCGGTTGCATGAGTTCGCGAGCTACGGCATCAGACTGGATGAGGTGGGCTCCGAGTTTGACAAACATTTCTCCGACAGCTGACTTGCCGCTGGCGATGCCGCCGGTGAGGCCGAGTTTTAGCAAAGTATGCTCACGGTAGTCGATGGAAATAAAATTCTCGTAGAGATGCGGCTTGCCGCATCTCCCGCAAACAGCCGGAAAAGTTATGCTGAAAGTCCTCGACGCAGCATCGCGGCTTTTACGGTGTTTGACATCAGCATGGCGATGGTCCGCGGGCCTATGCCTCCGGGGACGGGCGTGATTGCGCCGGCGACCTCGGTTACTTCCGGATGCACATCGCCAATCAAGGTCGCGCCTTTCGCCAAAAATGCTTCTTCACGTTTTTTATCGCCCACGAAGAAGCGGTCGAATTCTTTTCGGTCGGTGATTTTGTTGATTCCTACGTCGACTACGGTGGCCCCCGGCTTCACATAATCGGCGGTGATCATACCGGCGCGTCCGATCGCGGCTATTAAAATGTCGGCGCGGCGGCCGACTTCGGGAAGGTCGCGCGTTTTCGAGTGGCAGACGGTGACGGTCGCGTTTTCATTGAGTAGCAGCATGGCTACGGGCTTGCCGACGATGTCACTGCGTCCGACTACCACGGCTTCCTGACCGGCGATTCTAATCGAACTGCGACGCAAGATTTCCATTACGCCGGCTGGTGTGCACGGCACAAGGCCAGGGCGCTGGGTGGAAAGGTAGCCCACGTTCATGGGGTGAAAGCCGTCAACGTCTTTAGCGGGGTCGACGGCGAGCAGAATTTTTTTGGCATCAACATGGGATGGTAAAGGTAACTGGACGAGGATGCCGTCAATTTCGTCGCGCCTGTTGAGATCCGAAATGAGCGCGAGAAGTTCATCGGTGGTCGCGGTTTCGGCGGGTGTGTGCTGCTCACTGTACAGGCCGACTTCATGCGAACTCTTCACTTTGCCGCGAACGTAGACCTCGGATGCGGGATTGTGGCCTACCAGAACTACGGCGAGTCCGGGGCGAATTCCGGCAGCAGTGAGGGATTTTACCCTCGCGGATACTTCGGCTCGGATATCCGCGGCTATTTTGGTTCCATCTAGAATTCTGGCTGGCATCACACCTCACAGCAGGTTTGGTGAGTGAAGAGAGATTCTACCGTACCCAACACCTCGGAGGATTAAGGGAGCCTTCGGCGCAATGTAGAGAGTTTCCCTTAACCTGATTGGAGTAGATTATCTGAGGTAGATTACTCGGAAGGGAAGCTACAATATCGGTTGTATGATTTCTCAGGATCTACTCGACATGCTGGTTTGCCCGGTTTGCAAGATGCGGGTGGAACTGACGGAAGATAAAAACGCCTTGAAATGCGGCGAATGCCGCCGGATTTACCCGATTCAAGACGACATCCCGATTATGCTGGTCGACGCCGCCCGGATCGACGCAACCTGAACGCTGCGACAATCTTCGGCTATAACCTCCCTGGAAGCGACATTTAATGTCAATCTGCGGACACAACGGCGGTGGTACGTCCTCGCTCGCTATCTGACCGGCACCTAACAACCTTTTGCAAAATGTTGGGTTCTAAGAGGTTGAGCGGCCGTAATAGCGGATTGGCTCCGTACTAAAGTTACGGCACGTTGATTGCATGTAACGAAGACGAGTGCCGATGAATCTAATTGGGGCAGGAGGTCGAAGGTGAGAATGGCGATGAAAGAACGATTCACGGTGACGGAGCTGTGCGCCCTGCGAAATGACCTGATCCAAGGCGGCATGGTGGACTCCCGCGAGGCAGCGGAGTTGCTGCAGGTGTTTTTGGCGGGGCGGGGCTATGGCGTGTCACAAGCCGATGCCATTGATGCGGCTGGAAGAGTCGAAATGGCGGGCTGTTCGCTGCCTGTACTAGAGCGGGAGTTGGAAGGGCTTGCGCTGGTAATGTAGGATTCAGCGCTGGTTGTAGGGAGTTTTCGCGTAAAGATATTCGTGCAAAGATAAAAGATAAATAATCTAAAGATTAAAAATATTGCGTGAACGTGGACGCGCCGGGCGGATAAAATGTCCGGCGTTTTACTTTTGGGGGCCGTCTCCCCGGGGCTTGGGTCAAAGCTCGCCTTGCTACTCGTCCTTTTTCCCAGCCTTATAGAGCGGTACTAAACAGAGATGCACCGCAAGGCGGGATCGAAGTGAAAGGTATTGCGGTAGGAGCTTCGTAAACTTTAATGCCTTCTTCTTGAATGTATCGTTTTCCTGACGGAGCCATCGAATTTNNTCTGGCCCGCTGTTTAATGCCTGAGATTCTCAACCATGTCTTTCAAGGCCCGCGCAATTTCTTCGGGGTCGGTTCCCGGAGCAAATTTGGTAGGCTTGCCGATCCGGATCTTGATCTTTCCTGATGGTGCAAATTTCTTGCCGGTCTTCTTGAGTTCGAACAGGCCATCAATTCGCACGGGGAGAATAAAAATGCGGAGATTGTTGGCGAGCAGGCCTACGCCGGTGCGAAAAGCGCCGACGCCACCGTCTTCGGTATGCTTGCCCTCGGGAAAGACGAGGACACTGTAGCCGCGATCGACGGCCTCACCCGCGTAAGCGAAGCTCTTGCGAAA
>PLBX01000375.1:0-2250 GCA_003135495.1 Acidobacteriaceae bacterium
CACTCCCGCACGGCAACGACAACTGACGTTTACATGCAGGAGATTCCGGAAAGCGTGCAGAAGACGGTCGACGCCATCAGCGCCGAGCTTCGACTCCTTCCTAATTTGGAAGAGGTCACGCGCAGGACGAGCGTTTTGCTACCAAATGCTACCAACCGATTGGTCGGGAAATTTGTAAGTACTTGAAAATATGGTGGACCTGGTCGGGATCGAACCGACGACCTCTTCCATGCCATGGAAGCGCGCTCCCAGCTGCGCCACAGGCCCACTTTTTTGCGGAGACAATTGCTATGGTCAAATTGCTCTGCATCGATTCTCGCTTAGCTTCGGCGCGCCGTCAAACTCTACCACGCCCGGTCAACGACATCGATGCGCACACTCGACTCGGATGGCGCACCTCAACTAGGATAGGATTTGAAAAATACGGCAAGATTAAAGATCAAGATTAAAGATAAAGATTAAAGATAAAGATAAATGATGATAACCATGACGAAATCGCAAACAATTCTGGTTCGCTCACTTATTGTTTTTTTGATGTCCCTGGCTCCCACTTGGGCTATGGCACAGGGCGCGACTGGAGCGGCCGCTCCAGTCGCTTACGGATCGGTGAATGAACTGAATGGCATCTTGACGCAATTGCAGCAGACGGCGCAGAGCATGCTCGCCGACCTGCAAAAGACGCGAATCGACAAATGGAAGACCGACGGCGCCACCAAGCGGCAGACACAAGGGAACGTGGAGTCCCTGAAACGCAACTTGCAAACGGCGCTGCCCGATATGATCACAGAACTCAGCAATAAGCCCGAAGATACGGCAGCGAGTTTCATGCTCTACCGCAACCTTGATGCGCTTTATGATGTGTTCGGGTCGGTGGTGGAATCCGCGGGGGCATTCGGATCGAAAGACGAATTCCAAAGCCTGAGCAATGACATGAACGGATTGGAGAGCGCGCGGCGGAGTCTCGGCGAGCGCGTGCAGAAGCTCACCGCCAGTAAAGAAGATGAAGTGGTTCATCTACGCGCGCAACTTAAAATGCTTTCCGCGGGACCTTCCGCAGCTCCCAAAAAGACCGTGATCGACGATACCGAGCCCGCCAAAAAACCCGCCGTAAAAAAGAAAGTCACCAAGCCGAAGCCCGCGACTCCCCCTGCGGCCACCCCGGCCAGCACGCCTCCAACAAACTGACCGGCAGGCATATTTCTCCGCTAACTTCTCATAGAACCTCCTGAAAAGTGCCATAATCGCTCAAAACCNNATTTGCCAACTATTTGCGAGCATAAGTGCAAAGTTCGCCTTTCCGTAAAATGCCCCCGCCAACTGCCGTGACGAAATTACAAGGCCGCAAAATACTGCGCCAAAAGTGTGCCCCACCAGAATTCAGCGTGCCTTTCGAACTATGCAAGTCTTAATAGCGGACGACAATGCTCGGGTACGACAGGGCATCAAGAGCATCCTCAATGGCCATGAGGACTGGCAAGTTTGCGGTGAAGCAAAAGATGGCCAGGAGGCCATTGACCGAGCGCAAGAACTTCATCCCGATCTCATTCTTCTTGATATCAGCATGCCTGGCATGAACGGCCTGGACGCAGCCCGCTTGCTCCGCAAGTCAACGACCGCCAAAATACTGGTCATGAGCCAACACGACGCGACCGTATTAACTCGCCGCGCACTAGAAGCCGGAGCACATGGCTGTCTGGATAAGAGCCGGCTAAGTACGGACCTGCTCTCGGCCATCGCCGCCCTACTTGAAGGACCCAATCCATCGTCTACAAAAGCTCCGGCTTGACCACCTCCGTTCCTCTGGCACGGGGCATAACTAGCGGTTCCATCCACAGCCCTCGCCAATTCATTGGAAGCACAACGCTTGCGCTTGGAACTCCGCAGGTCGCTTCGGAGTCTAAGTAGTTTGAGAGCGCAATAGTCGTTTGGCAATCACCGGCCGGAATTAAAGTTCCGTTCGGCCTGAAGTGACTCTATAATCTAGGGCAACGCCATTATGGCGGGAGCTACTACTTTGGCCGATCTTGCCAGCGCTATCGGATCTCGAACAGTGGAAGCGGCGGTTATCGCCGAATTGAAGGCTGGTTCGGAAGAAGCCTATTCATGGCTGATCGATGAATTTCATCAGCCGATTTACGGCCTGATCTACCGCATTGTGAATGATCCTTCAGACGCCGCAGATACTACGCAAGAGGTGTTTTTGAAAGTATTTCGCGGAATGAAACATTTTCACGGCGAGTCCAGCCTGAA
>PLBX01000375.1:2260-2788 GCA_003135495.1 Acidobacteriaceae bacterium
CCACGAGTATTCCGGAGCCGTTCACTTGGTGGATCGCGGCGAGTCGCCGTTTGACAAGTTCGCCCAGACCGAAGTGCGGCTAACCGTGGAAAAGGCTCTGCGACAGGTTTCCGAGCCCTACCGGACAGNNCTGGAAGAAATGTCGTACGAAGAAATTTCGGAAGTCCTGGCAATTTCGCTGGGAACAGTGAAGTCACGCATCACACGCGGACGCGACGCCCTGCGCAAGAAGCTAACGGGATACGCGCAGGAAGTAGCCGCAGAGATGGGATTACTCGCTCCAGTTCGCGACGTGGGTATCGGGGACCAAGTCGACGGCGAGCGGAAGCATGGGCCCTCTCCGATTGCATCAAGACGCCCGCGCTCTCATTCGCGCGGGTGGCAGACAGGCTGAGGCCACGTCATGAAGTGTGCTGAGATCAGGAAGTCGTTCTCGCCATATTTGGACGGCCGGGTCAGTGGCGCCGAGATGCGCCTGCTGGAACGACATGTCGAAGAATGTGCTGCGTGCGGCCATGAGTATGAAGC
>PLBX01000169.1 GCA_003135495.1 Acidobacteriaceae bacterium
AGACCGCAAGTTGACCTACGCGGTTAGTATTTTTCTTCCTCAGAACGCAGTAGCCGCATGGGCGAAGGCCCATGGGCGCTCACTCGCGGAATCTGAGCAGTATGCGGCGGTCAAGATGCGCCTCTTTCGGGCCTTCGATGAATTGGAAGAGATGCAGGCTAAGGGGAGGGAACTGAACCTTGACTTTCATTTTCTCGATGAATCGCTGGCGGCGTTGGGCGTAGATTAGGTGTCGGTGGCGCCGGATTACAACCTTGGTCCCGCAGCCTACTCCAATTTGTTCCGGTCTCTACGTAATCCTGTAGTGAGTTTTACAGGATTCTGCTTATATGGCGGAAAACGGAATCGCTATATAAACNNGGAGGCAGCAAGATGAGATTCGGACCATTCATGTTGATTGCATTTTTGCTGTTGATTATGTGGGCCGGTGGATTTTTATTCTTCCACGTTGCTGGAGGACTGATTCACCTTCTGTTGCTGTTCGCCGTCATTTCTTTCGTGGTNNACGTCGTAACGTCGTAACGTCGTAACGTCGTAGCGAATGAGGCTCCCTCCCGATACATGGAACTAACCAGTTCTACGGATCGCGAGGGAGCTCGGGTCTTTTGCCCCCACCGTCAACATCTCCCAGCTCAACTCTTGACCTGTGACACGCGTCACATGCACCTGTGACCGTCTCCGTTTCTCCTCGCCATTCGAACCCGGCACACTATAATCAGCGAAATGGGGTGGGGAGTGGGATGCTCCAGCCTACGCACGAAATCTTAGAATGATGACCTTAATTTGGCTTCGCGTTGCGCTGATTTGTTATGCGGCGGGGTTGATTTACGCCCTGGTGGCGCTTACGCGCACGTCGGAAATCCTAAGCAAGATCGCGTTGCACGGCTCGTACCTCGGGATGGTTTTTCATCTCGTCTCGTTGACGGAAGCAGTTGTACAAAACGGCCAGCTTGCTTCGGCCTCAGTCCATAACGCGGAATCGCTCTTGGCCTTCCTGATCATGGTGGGCTTCATGCTCGCGTACCTGGTTTATAAGACGACCACGCCGGGCATTGTCGTGTTTCCGCTGGTTTTTCTGCTGACTTTTGTGGCCTCTACTGGGCAGCAACCGCTCGTCTTCGATTCGGATGTGGTCAAAAAGGGCTGGCTGGCAGTGCATATCCTGATGATTTTTACGGGATATGCGGCGCTCTTCCTGAGCTTTGGCGCCAGCATCCTTTACCTTATGCAGGAGCGGGCGCTGAAGGCAAAAAGCGCGAGTGGAGTTTTTTCGCGGCTGCCCGCGCTGCAGGTGATTGACGACATCGGATATAAGTCGTTGATGCTCGGATTTCCGTTCATGACTCTGGGCTTGATCGCTGGCTCCGTCGTGGCCGAATCGACATACGGGCGCATCGATTTTCTGGATCCGAAGATACTACTTTCGATTTTGATGTGGGCAGTTTACCTGCTGATGGTATTCACCCGTCTGAATGCGGGATGGCGCGGACGGCGCGCGGCCCTGCTGGCCAGTGCGGCTTTCGCGACAGCGATTGTCGCGTGGGTGGCGAATTACTTTAGCGGAATGCACAGGTTTATCTCGTCATGAGATTCCAGCTCATCGGCGTCAATCACAAGACGGCTCCGGTCGAGGTGCGCGAGCGCCTGGCGATTCCAGAGTCGCGTCTTCCGGAAGCGTGCAAGCGATTGTCGGAGCATCCCGCGATTGCCGAGGGCATGATCGTTTCAACCTGCAACCGGGTTGAGTTCATCGCCAATATGAAGAATGGCACGGGCGACCTGCGCGAATTTCTGCGCGAATATTTCGACACTGATCTTGGGCCATTTGAAAGTCATCTCTATGAATTTCGTGAGGATGAAGCGATTCGTCACATCTTCCGTGTGGCGTCCAGCCTCGACTCCATGGTGGTGGGTGAGCCGCAGATACTGGGACAGGTTAAAGAAGCGTATGCCACGGCCCGAGCGGTTGGGGCGGTGCGCGCACAGCTCGATCAGTTGCTGACGCGCGCTTTTGCCGTAGCGAAACGCGTTCGCACCGAAACTGCGGTTGGATCGTCGTCGGTCTCAATCGCCTCGGTGGCAGTGGAATTGGCGCAGAAAATTTTCGGCAGCTTAAACGGCAAAAGTGTTTATCTGGTTGGAGCCGGGAAGATGAGCGAGTTGGCGGCTCGGCATCTGATGGCGCACGGCGCTGCTTCTCTCTTTGTCGCGAACCGCACGTATGATCGCGCCATTGGGCTGGCGCACAAATTTAAGGGGCAGGCGATCGAGTTCAACCGTCTCTACGATACCTGCGATCGCGCCGACATTGTGATTACTTCGACCGGCTCGCCAAATTTTATTTTTAAGCGCGAGCACGGCGAAAAGCTGATGGCGGCGCGAAAAAACAAGCCGATGTTCTTTATTGACATTGCGGTTCCGCGCGATGTCGATCCGGAGATGAACAAGATCGACGGCCTTTTTGTTTATGACATTGACGATCTGCAACAGGCGGTCAGTTCGCATGTGGCCGATCGGAAAAAGGAAGCGGAAAGAGCCGAAGATATTGTCAACGGCGAGGTATTGAAATTTCACGCTCGTTTGCAGACCCTCGATGTGGTTCCGACCATCGTCAGTTTGCAGGATCATTTGGAGACGATTCGCCAGGCGGAGATTGATCGCGTGCGTGGGCGGCTTGGCTCCATGACGACCGATCAGGAGCTGGCCGTCGAAGCGCTCACCCGGGGCATCGTGAATAAAATCATGCACACTCCTATCAGCACGCTGAAAACCGCGGCTCGAGATTCGGAATCAACCACCGTCATCGACCTTGTGCGGCGGCTCTTCAACTTGCATACCGAAGTTAAAGGGGAAGGTGAAGGGAAAGCAAGGGGCTCCTCGAAGAGTGAGCGCGGAGTGGGCCCGGATAGCTCAAGTTCGGATAGCTCGATTTCAAGTAGTTCAGGTGCGGGTAGAGGTCCGCGGAAATAAATGGCCTGTCTTCGCATCGGCTCTCGCGGTTCTCAACTTGCTCTCTGGCAAGCGCATCACATCTCAGATTTATTGCGGGCGCAGGGGCATACTGTAGAGCTCGAGATCATCAAGACCACGGGAGACAAGATCACCGATGTTGCGCTCGCCAAGGTGGGCACCAAGGGAATGTTCACCAAGGAAATTGAAGAGGCGCTGGTTGAAAATCGCGTTGATCTCGCCGTGCATAGCTTGAAAGACTTGCCGACCGAGCTGGCCTCCGATTTTGAAATTGCTGCGATTACTACGCGGGAAAATCCGCGCGACGTTTTCTGTTCGGTGAAATTCGCAAACATTGACGCCCTGCCGCAAAGAGCAAACGTTGGCACGAGCAGCCTGCGCCGCCAGGCGCAGTTGATGGCGTTACGTCCCGATTTGCAGATTCACCCGCTTCGAGGCAATGTAGATACGCGGCTTCGCAAGCTGGAAGCGGGCGACTACGATGCCATTATTCTCGCAGCGGCAGGACTCAACCGGCTGGGCAAAACACAATTAGTACGGCAGGTAATTCCAGCCGACGTGATGACGCCCGCCGCCGGACAAGGCGCGCTGGGAATCGAAATTCGCAAGGGCGATAAAACCACCAGAGGGTTGCTTGCGTTTCTTGACGATGCAGCAGCCCGTGCCGCTACGACGTGTGAACGGGCGCTGCTCAATAGACTCGGCGGCGGGTGCCAGGTTCCGATTGGAGCGTTTGCGGAGGTTACGGCAGGCCTCATTCGTCTGAATGGACTCGTGGCTCATCCGGATGGAACAAGAGTCCTGCGCGAGACGCGCGATGGGCGTGACGCTGTACGTTTGGGCGAGGAAGTCGGCGAAACTCTTCTCAGCCGAGGCGGCGATGTTATTCTCGAAGAAGTTTATGGCGAAGGCTTCGCTTTGCCGCAACAGCCATAGTTGTCTACTGAGTTTAGAGTGGTTCTGGCGAAAAGCAGTTCCTTCGCTTCGTTCAAGATGACAAATTTCTGCAGTTCCTCCGCTTCGCTCACGAGTGACAAATCTTAATTGGAAATTGGGTTTCGATATTAAACGCATGCGCAAGCCAAATGAAAAGTATCCCCTCGCCGGAACCCGAATTCTAGTGGGACGCGCTCGTCATCAGGCGGGAAGCCTCTCCACGAGTTTGCGCGGTTTGGGCGCGGCGGTCGTGGAAATCCCTTTCATCGAGATACAAAAGCCAAAATCGTACCAGCCGCTTGACGATGCTCTTAAGAATATAAAGTCCTACGAGTGGATGATTCTTACCAGCGCGAATGGTGTTGAGGCGATGTGGCAGCGGGTTCGCAGACTTCGCATTACTCGCCGTGGTTTAAAGCATCTTCAGATTGCAGCGATTGGACCTGCGACCAAGGCGGCGATTGTGAAGCATGGTCTAAAGGTCAAAATGGTTCCTGAGGAATATGTTGCGGAGTCAGTGGTGAAAGGATTGCGCGACAAGATCAAAGGCAAGTGCGTGGTGCTGATAAGGGCGAAGGTTGCGCGCGACGTAATACCGGAAGAGCTTCGCAAGGCCGGAGCGGAAGTCGATGTGGTGGAAGCCTACGAGACGGTTGTGCCGGAAAAATCGCGCACTCGACTGCGCGCTCTCATGAAGTCTAACCGACGTCCTCACATTGTTACTTTCACCAGTTCTTCGACGGCGAAGAACTTTGCCGAACTGCTGGGGGACTCTCGAGATGGCTTATTGAAAGGCGTTAAGTTTGCATCGATCGGCCCGGTGACTTCGGCGACGCTGCGCGAATTGCAGATGCCGGTTGCGATTGAAGCGCGAGAATTTACTATGGGCGGATTGATCCGGGCAATCGTGCTGGCGCGCTATGCGCAAACTTCCTTCTAGCGTCGTCTTGGAAGCCTTCGGCTTACGATTTTTCAGAGGCGGATCCTCGTGGCGGATCAGTGGCATCCAGATAGGCCTGCATGCGCTGTTTGCCATCATCGGGAAGGCCCGTGAATTCGATTCCATTTCCTACTCCGGGATCGCAGGTGCGGACGACCGCCGTTATATTGAGGTGCTCGGATTCCAGCCAGAAATCCAGCTTTAGCACGGTGCCCAACGGGAATGGCAGCATGTTCTCGACGTAACATCCATTGCCGCTGATATCGGTGGCGCTGATTCGAGCCGGGGCACTCACTCGTTCGTCGCGAATTTCTAGAGGAAGCGAAAACTTATGCCGACTCCAACGCCGCCGGTTTGATGGCGAGATACTTACGGTGGCGCCGCTCATCGGCAAATAGCTTTTCCACGGACATTCCTGATCCTCGAGCAGTTTTACTCCCACTTGATTTTTCTTTATGAAGCCGGTATTCATCGCCCAGATCACGGAGCAGCGAGCTTTTTTCTCTTCGCATTGCACTCCGATCACGTCTCCCACCTTCAGTTCACTCTCCAGGCCTGAAATGAGTGCGCCTTCGGAGCTGACATTCTGGGCGCGTGCATGTTGGGAAAAGGGACGGCCCTCGGCATTCATACCCCACACTCGTACCGGCAGGTCGATGGTCAGGCGAGGCTCGGTCTGATGATCCGCCATGCTGCATCCTTTGGTCGATTGAAGTGATGATAGCGCTACTCGGCGGGGCGCGATATTGCAAAGTTGGCCCACGAGGTTACGAGGGAAGCACTACTTTCAGTAATTTTTAGGTGTCTCGGGCCGGAGTTTAAGCGATGGATGGCTGCTCGATAAATTCTCGATAATTGATCACGGTTATTTTTTGCTCTTCCAGAAACTGCCGTAGCTCGGGAGAAACCAGCAGGCGTCGTTCTTCCTCGCGGGAAGCCAGCAATCGGGTACCGGCTGCGCGCAGGTCCCCATCGTTGTAACCGGGATGACACACAAGTTCCCATGTTCCGTCAGGCAAACTTGCGATTGTCTGCTTCAGCAAAGCGCTGTACCCGGCGCTCTCGAGCGATCCGGTTTCGATCATGCCCACCAAGCCATCTGGCGTGAGTATGCCGGCGCGCTTGGTGCGCTGGAGGAATTGCCTGGAAAAAGTATGCAGCATGCGGACCTGGCCGTAACGCTTCCAAATTCCACTCTTGCCTTTGAATAATTTAGCGTTCATGGCCTTGACCGGAACGAACGGATTGCGGACGGCTCGCACTCCACAGATGCGGGCGGCGCGCAGCAGCGCCGCGAGAATTTCGGGAAAAATGTGCGCGTGCTTATGGGTGTCGAGGTGAGTGACCTCGATGCCGGCCGCTTGAATTGTTTTAATTTGCGCGGTGACTTCCGCCACCAGTTGATCGCGGTCAAAGCCCCCAAACATAGCGCGCGCCGTAAAGGCCGAGAGGCGCGAATAAAATTTTTCGGGTTGGGAGGAGCGAATTGCCAGCAGCGTATCGACCGTATTCGGCGCGGATACAGGAGAGCCGTCGACTAGAACGACGTGACAACCCACGGACAGCTTTGGCACAGAGCGCGCCTTTTGGACCGCATCGTCAAAACTGCCGCCGTTCGCCATCAGCGTGGCCGAAGATAGAACCCCCTGGTTGTGGCTCTCAATGATGGACCTGTTCACTCCAGCGGTCAGGCCAAAATCATCGGCATTGATGATGAGTCTTGTCACTTTGAAAGTGTAGCAGCGAAAATGAAACCCTTGCTCAGGGCAAGTTAGTGTAAGAGGACCGCGTGCTGCAGTGCTCTTGGGACATGACTGAGTTTGACCCGGGAGAAGCCAGTCCAGTATCCTCAGCATAAGTTTTGCAAAAGATGTCGCAACCCGCCGGNNGGTTAGAGCGCCTGCCTTACAAGCAGGAGGTCGCAGGTTCGAGTCCTGCACTGCCCACCATTCCTTGCAAGCCCAACAAAGCAAAAGGTAAGAGAACGCGAAAATGGCGGGATACACTTTTTGGATATACTTTTTGTATCCAAATTTGAGGTTCTTCCGGCGCAACGCAGTATTTCTTTTTGAGGAATATTGCCAATGGCCAATCAGAAAGTCACGCTCTACATCAGGATCATTCACGAAGGCAAGCGCATTCAGTGCAAGCCCGTTTACGCCGATAAAAATCAATCTCGTCTGAAGCCGCTCTATGCCGAGGGACACGGGCATCACCCCGAGGCCGAATACTATTTGCGCTACGCGGGCGTATGGGAAGCGGTTGGCGACGATCCTTACGTCGCGTTGGATCGGCTGCACGAGCGCAAAGAAGAATTGAGACGCGGGGCGCGATCAAGCCCGGCTGCTGTTACGGTTGCCGAATCTGTTCGCGAAGTTCCCGGCAGTAGGGTCACGGTTGAAGCCGCGATCAAGGATTATCTGACCACGGGGAAGGCGGCAGAGAAAGACTGGCGACAGCACACCTTGCAGTGCTACACGCTGGCGCTGAAACTTTTCCGCCAGTCGTGCAAGAAAACATTTCTGGATGAAATCAGCGGCGGCGATTTGCGCACCTTCAAGGTTCTCTTGCGGGCGCAAAAAACCTCCACCGGAAGGAAGGTTGATCCCCGCACCGTCTACAACCATTTCAACAACACGGTGAGCTTCCTCAACACCTATGGTCGCAGAGACCTCATCCCTCGGAACGAGTGGCCTGCGTACGAGGAGAAAAAAGTGGTCGCCTACGATCCCGAAGTAATGCAACACCTGCTGCAATTTGCCACAGTGGATGAAGCTGATGTGCTGGAATTTTTTCTCGGGGTCAATTTTCGGAACGGGGAAGGCGCGCATGTGGAATGGCCGGATATCAATCTGCGAACCAAAGAAGTGAAGGTTTACAGCAAGCGGGAGAAATTCGACTGGCAAGTGAAAGACAGTGAACAGCGCCACATCGCCATCAATGATACGTTGGCGGAACGGCTGGCGGCTCGTTACAAAAGGTATGCGGGCAACGGGCTGGTATTTCCAAACTCCAAGGGAAATCCCGATACCCACTTGCTCCGGATCATTAAAAGCGTAGCTCTGAGGGCAGGCTTGAACTGCGGCCAATGTACAGGTACCCACCAACGCAAGCGTATGTCATGCGCCGTCGCTCCCGTATGTAGGAAGTGGATTATTCATACCCTGAGAAAAACGTGGGCTACATTCCAAGCGCGTATCGGCACGGATTTTGCTACCATCCAGACCGAACTTGGTCACAGTTCGCCAGTCACCACTCAAAAATATCTGGCGTCTCAAGATCACAATAGCCCCCGACGCAGAGAGCAGATCAACGCGGCGGCTGCGCTGGTATCGCGGAACTCAGATGAACAAGCGAGTATTCAATAACAGGTAAGCGGGGCTAAGTTGGGTATTAGGGGGAATGACACCCATAATCGACCAACTAAAAACGAAAACGCAATACATGACACTGCAAGCTGTCGCCCTGCTACTCGGCATCCATGAGATGACGCTGAGAAAGTGGGCGAAGCGTGGGAAGATTCCAGCCGTCCGCATCGGCGATCAGATCAAATTTGATCCGGCGGCCGTAGTGGATTGGCTATGTGGGCGGGCGTTAAAGGCTAACTAGGGGTAAGGGGAAATACAATCAACCAGTCGAGGGGCAAGACAAAGGGGATGCTTATTCCGCGTCCCCTTTTATCACTGGCGCTTTAGCGGAGCAGGCACGCCTGAGGCCTGTTCAAGGAATGGAAGCCCGGTCATTAACTTTCGCCGCCACCGGGGCTCCCCGGCCTTGTTCCGAATTGAGTAACTAGCGGCAAACTTTGATTTTGCGGTTCGTTGGTCATCCCTGTTACGACCTCATATCCCATCCAGCCTTCCGCAGCGTCACCCATCAGTTCACGGCTGCTTTTTTGTCCGCAGTTAGGTCTCAAAGCACAAGCGAATATCGAACCAACTGCCGTCGTTAAAGAGCAGAACATCTTCCCCCTCGGCAGTGATTTGCCGGGTGACATTATCCGCTCTGGCTTCCGCGATGATGCCTTCCGCAGCGTCCGCATCTCCACGATTCAGGGCTACGGCGCATTCCTTCCGATACATTTCCCCAATCGGCGTATAACAAACATGCTCTGAGGGCTTTTTGCTGCGACGTTGTTCGTACTCTTCTTCGGACATGCGGCCTTCGCCATACGGATACAGCGGATGCATCTCCTTCGGTGGTGGACAAGAGGGGTCTTGGCCAAGACGGCTGGCTAAGTACCCCAGATGTTCTTCCGCAGTTTCAATAATCATCAGGAGGGGAACTTCTTCATCCTGTGGTGTGGGGAATCCAACTTCTTTCTCTTTCAATAATTGCTCCAGCATCTTCAGGTCGCTGGATAAGTCAAATAAACGCCATTGAAGAAGTTGTTCCTTGTTCCATTGTGTGGTGTGTGCTGCGGCGTGCATTGCGATTTGTAAATCTTCAGCTGTTATTTGTTTTTTAGGCATCGAAAATCTCCTTCGACTTCCACCATAGAGCTGAAGCCCCGTGAAAGTAAAAACTCGAAGGGGCAACAGGAAGGAGGGACATCGCGAGCACCTTCGTGTCTTGAATGTAAAAAATTTCAGGCCTATGCTGCGGTGAGATTGGAGATTAACAATGAGTTTCTACAACGACGCAAATGAACTGGCGTACCAAGCCGTTTACGCGAGGTACTATCAGGGTGATGAAGTTATGCGAACGCCCGGAGGGTGTCACTGAAAAGGATGGCGTGCTGGGGGGGCGCTGCACGGAATCGATCTAACGGGCATGAGGGTAAGCCACCAAACATGGGCGAACTTGGCGATGGAACTACAGGCATCGTTTGGCAGCTAATCGCAATCGAACCGCAGATTGAAATAAAGTTAGCGTGGGATTAGACGCCCGTTTCTGGCCTCTTACTACGCCAGTTTCCTATCGGAGCGGGATAGTAGTTCGCCACGCGCCACTTGGAGCCGAAGAACGAAAAGAAAGGTCTCATTCCCGGAAATACTGGGAAGTTGGCAAAAGGCGCGAAAACTACTGATCAGAGATTGGTGAGTCGTGGACTGACACTTGTTGGGTCAGATTNNAGATTACAAACTTGGGCGTCGGTGATGGCTCACCGTGGCCCGGGCTCCAGCCGTGCGAAGTTTCCGGAATACCATGAAATAGGAGTGGTTTTTCCGCGCACGTTTCTGCGCATAGGGCTTGCCGGGTGGCTTCCCCTTAGTTATCACTACTAAAAGGTCAATCAGTTTGAAGCCCGGCAGATGGGCTAGCTCAACATGCCGCCATCGCTCGGTGTCCATAGTTTTTAGGATCAGGATGCCACCGCGCTTAAGGATTCGGCGAGCCTCGGCAGTACCAGCCGCATAGAGCGCATCAAGCTCCCGTTCGTTTCGCGGCCCGCTCTCGTCCAAACCAAATGCGGATTTCTGGTTGCTGCCGTTGGGATTTTCCTTGGAGCGCCTCTTGAAACCCATTCGCGTCACGTAAGGCGGATCGAAAACGACCGTATCCTGAGTTTCATCTGCAAGCGGAACAGCCCGAAAGTCGGCTCTGACATCGCAGGACGTGTGCTTGTCCAAACGGATCAGGTTGTACTTGCTCCGGTCAATTCCCTCCCAAAACTTACCCCGTCCCCATGTCAGATCGGCAACCGAAGTGCCCTCCGGGACATAGAGGTTCAGGATGTCGCGGAAGAATCCGTTGTTGTTCTCGGCTCTGGCAGTGTAGATCACACTGCCTAATACTCNNTACTCAGAAACCCGTTTATGCCAAGAAATAAATAAATTAATTAAGTGCGCTCGTCAGTTCGGAGGGCAGCTTCAAGTGCTCTGTGGATACTAGGCACATCTCCGTTCGGTGACGACCGTCGAAACGAGGGAGCCGGTCGGAGGCCGACCTCCTTCTTATTACTCGATCTCGGGCCTTCGAGTATTAGAAATTTGTGAGCTCATCACTCATGTAACGAATTTCCTGACTACGAAATTCGTTAGCGGGTAGGAATTAGGGCCAGCAGCGGCCCGCGCGGCAGCTACCTCAAAGCAAACAGCAATCGGCGTTTGCTCCTCGGGCAATGGACTTACATTTGCGGGCGTGATGTCTTCGCGCAGACACCTGGCCCTATCTCAATGGCGAATTGGCTACTCCAGTTTCCACCGGAGTTTTGATGTTGCATTCTCGGAGGGCGTATTCAGGAGCCAAATGACATTTGACATTCGGAGCTTTCGCCTTCAGTAGGAATCAGAAGGATTGGAAGCGTCAATTTATGAAGACAACGAAGGCGAAAGTTAGCAAATCCTTCCGAATACTTATATATAAAAGCAACACGAGCCCGAAGTTACATCGCACAAAAAAACAAAGAAAGGTAAGGAGGATTTCGGAAGCGGCGACGGCTGAGGAACGCAACGAGTGAAGATGCATACGACAACGCAGAAAGCGACATGCTGGACTGTGCGGTCGATGAGCGCGAACAGGATCACACGGTCAACGTCATCCTCATCTTCGATGATGGCAGCGAATTAGACAGCGATACATTGGAGGACATGAAGAAGCTAAATGCATCCAAACGGAGGAGACGCCGCTCCGAATCGCTGTCATTCACGGTAAATCTGTGTTGGTTACTTTAATTGCGTTGAGGAACGCAAAAATTATTTTTGCATCTTTATCACTTTGTCGATATGTCGTGAATCAAGCAAACGCAAGGAGGAATCTTCGAAGAACGAATCTGCTCACTGATCTGTACCCCCTTCGAACGTGGTGCACCTTCGAGCAGGGAGTCTATGTACGAGGAGCCTGCGTACAAGGACGGCGCACTCCTAATTAATCTGATTCTACTCCGATGCACGAGGTTGCACCAAAGCTCAAGTGGCGCGGTTTGTCACCGAAGGGCATCTTGAAAATGCCTGGCTTCAAAGATTGCTTATTCAATTGCCAACGGTCATGGATTGTATTGGATCGAAACTGGGCCTACCGCGATGTGCAATCGCGGCGCGCAAAGTGNNTCAAGCACTTAGCTCCCTGGTTTGCGTACTGAATCGCCTCATCTTCTGCTTCTCGTTGGGTTTCTAGTGTCCCGTAGGTGTCCCGAAGCGCCTGGCGCTACAGCGGGATGGAGTTTGCAGCCTGGGGATTTCAAAAATATCTGTACCAACCTTTCCAAGTTAATGCGTGACATGCTTTTGTTCGACCGTACTACCGTCCCAAGTCTCTTTTCGCCGAAACCGCTGCCACAAAAGTTGGGCCTCATACGTTCTTGGTATGTGAACGCAAGAAGCATGGCCGAACCGAGCGAGATGGAAGTCACCAACTCCGAACGACTGGATGCGATTTTTCGTGCTCATTATGAGCGGATTGCCCGCGTCATTGGCAGGGTCATTCATGACCAGGCCCGCGCGGAGGAA